>DMQJ01000166.1:0-4200 GCA_003455715.1 Acidimicrobiaceae bacterium
GGGGGGGGGGGAGGGGGTCGAAGAGGGTGCGGCCGCGCACGCCGATGATGATGAGCCCAACGGCGACGGCCCCTGCCAGCAAGCCCGCCGCCATGAGGCCATACGACGCGTACTTCAGCGTCGTACGTTCCTGCGCCACGGCGTACACGTCGAGAACGAGCCGGGATGGGGTCGACGACGAACACAACACCGTCGCTGCTCCCGCTACAGCGTCGAAGGTGCCGATGGTGGAGCCCGCGTCGGTCACCTCGGCAACGGCCTGACTGCTGCCGTCGACCGTGGCGGTGGTGCCGTCGGCAAAGGTGACCTCGCAGTCGATGTTGCCGACCGCACGTTCCATGTCGTCGGTGTTGGCGATGTCGCCGCGCAACAGCACCAGCGTGTACGTGGCATCGTCGGCGGCGAACTGGATCGGGTCGCCCACCTTGGCGCGCTCGCCGTCGGAGATGGTGAGGCCCACCGTGATGTTGAGCAACACCCCCGCCGCCACCAGCATCGCGAGGCCAGCTGCGGCAAGGGCGATACCCGCATTGAAGGGCCTACGGCGACGCTCCGTTCGCACCCGCAGGCGCGGTGCGTCGCCGCCGGAATCGGCGCTCACTGGATCGCCGCGGCGTATCGCTGAGCGAGGCTCGGGTTGCGGGCCATCTGCATTCCCCACTTCTGCGAGGTCGCCGCCCACGTGCCAGGAGCGACCCCCTGAGTCTGTGCGAATGCGTCCCAGTCCCTCGGCTTCAGCGCCTGGCGGCGTATGGCAACTTCGATCGCTAGGTACTGCTCGAAGCTCACCCCGTTGATGAGTTCGCCCGGTTGGCTGTTGGCGCCCATCAACCCGCCCAGCGCTGCCGAGACTTCGGTGAACGCACCAGCATCGGAGTCGTCGCCGCCTTCGTCGGTGGAGGCCCACATTCCGGCGGAGATGCCGCCGCTCGGCCCTGCGCTGGCACCGAGCAACGCGGAGGGAGGCACGCCAACCCCCGGCGCGGCCATCGCCGCAGCGGGCCAGTCGATGGCCACCTTGTCGGGCCGACCGTTGCGCACGACTACTGGCAACACAGCGCCGACGGCGAGAAGGTGGGTTGCGTAGTGAGGCACGTCGATCTTGTTCAGCTCGAGTGCGTACGGCTGTTGCCCCGGCAGTTGCACCACGGTGTCGATCGACAGTTGCGTGCTGAGGCCGAATGCTGCGCTCTTCCATTGGGCGGCCTTCACGGTTGCCGTGGCCGGCGTGCCCTTCTTGCGGTTGCGCTCGATGCCGATGTAGTCGTCGGTGATGCCGCTGTGGCCGCGATCCTTCCCGCACTTCCAACCGGCGGTGTAGGTGGTGCCGTGCACGCCGAATGGCGCCATCGTGCGCTCCGCATCGATGAGCACGTCGTCGTTGTGCACCCACACGACCAGTGGCATCCCAAGTCGCACGTACTCGAGCGGGTCGAGGTGTTGGCCCACGTACACCCGGCGACCTGAGTGCTCTGGACCGAGCTCGACCGTGTAGGCGTAGGTCGCCCTGGTGCTCTCGTCGTTGCTCTCCTTGCCAACGTGGATCGACGCCAGCCGTGCGGAGGCAGTCGATCCCTTGCTGCGCACCGAGTCGGCGCCACCGCGGCGGAACAGGCGCATCACGCCCTCCTTCGATTCCCGTCGTGCACGGGTGTGCACGGCAGCGACGCTAGCCGAGCCAGCCTGGCCGCTCGCCCGACGACTCAGTGGTGGTGGTGCCCGTCGCCGTGATCGTGGTCGTGGTCGTGCTGTTGCTCTTCGATCGCGTCGAGGAAGGCTTCGACATCGTCGTCTTCGCCGCCCACCAACCAGATGACGAGCTCTTCCTCGTTGCCGTCGTCGTCGGTGTCGTGCCAGGGCAGCATGCCCTCGACGCTGTAGCGGTCGACGGTGATGTCGTCGTCGTCGTCCTCGTTCACGGGGGCGACAATCGCCAGTTCCACCTCCGCGTCGGGCGGCTGGTCTTTCAGCATGTCGATCAGTTCGCTCACTCGCATGGTGGTCGCCTTTCGCAGTGGGGCCTGGGGTAATGGGTCAGTCGTCGCCGAGCCACGTGTCGGCGCGTTCCAAGAGGAACAAGCTGACATCGCGGCACTTGTCGAGCGTGTCGCAGAAGGCCTTGTCGTTGGCCAGGTAGACGTCAGCGAGGTCGATGGGGATGCGCGCCACCATGCTGAGGCTGCGCTCGGGGGCATCGGTGACGCTGGCGAAACTGTCGATGGCCGACACCTCCACCGGCAGGCTCACGCCACCCACGCCAGCCAGTTCGGTGGCCAGCACCAGCAGGTCGGGCGGGTGCGGGAGGGGTGGCAGCGTCCAGGTGAACAGCAGGGGGAAGGTGAAACCGGTGGGCGGGTCGTCTTCGGGGTCGTCGAGCTTCAGCACTTCGTCTTCGAAGCCGAGCAAGGCCCGAGGGTCGACCTCGAGCGAGAGGTGCAGGTCGATGGGGCCGCTGCACGCTTCTTCGGGGTGCAGATCTACCTCCCACAACTGGCGCAGGGAGTAGGTCTCGACGAAGTGCCGCTCGTCGTGCACGTGAAACCCGTGATCCACCGCATGGCCCTTCAGGTCGGCCACGAAACCGGCGACATCGATGACGGCCACGGAGGTCCTTTCGGCTGGTACACGGGCTGGGTGCACGGTCGGCTGCCAGCGACACTACCGTGCGGAGCTGATGAACCCCGACCGTTTGGGCCTGTTGCACGAGGTGGCCGATGCCGTGGCCGCGGCCTTCGCCGGGGTGCGCGACTTCGGGCTCAGTGGCCATCGCGACGGCCAGTACACGCTCGACGTGGTGGCCGATGAGGCAGCGCTGGAGGTGCTGCGCCGTGCAGGCGTTGGCGTGCTCAGCGAGGAGAGCGGCTTGGAGGTGGGTGCTGTCGGCACGGGGGAAGTGGTGATCATCGACCCCATCGACGGCAGTACCAACGCCAGCCGCGGCGTGCGCTACTTCGCCACGGCACTGTGTCTGGTGGACGGCGACGGCAGCCCTGCGGTGGCGCTGGTGGCCAACCAGGCGACGGGGGAGCGCTACTGGGCGGTGCGTGGTGAAGGGGCATGGTGCGACGGAGTGCGTTTGCAGCCGTCCGTCTGCGTCGATGTGAGCGACTCGATCGTCGGCCTCAACGGCCTGCCACCCCGACCGCTGGGCTACCGTCAGAGCAGGGTGCTGGGCGCGGTGGCGCTCGACCTGTGCCACGTGGCCGCCGGTGTGTTCGACGGGTACGTCGACTGCATCGACCCATCAGCTCACGGCGTGTGGGACTACGCAGCGTCGACGTTGATCTGTCAGGAGGCCGGCGCGCCCGTGGTGGATCTGCACGGCCGCGACCTGATCGTGCTCGATCATGCTGCTCGCCGCACACCGGTGGCCGCGGCCACCCCGGAACTGCTCGACTCCCTGCTGGCCGCGCGCCGGGCGCTCTGAGGAAGCTACGCCGAGGCCATGACCGAGCCCTCCACGCCCCGCAGCCTTCCCGCCTCAACGGCCGACGAACGCGCATCGTTGTGCGGGTGGCTGGAGTTCCACCGGGCAACGTTCGCCCGCAAGCTGGAGGGCCTCAGCGCGGCGCAGATGGCCACTCGCTCTGCGCCACCCTCCGACCTCTCGCTACTGGGTCTGCTGCGCCACCACGCCGAGGGCGAACGGTGGACGTTTCAGCACCTGTTCCGAGGCGACGACGACGTGCCCTACTTCGACACCGACGACTTCGCCGACTTCACCGGAGCCGACGAGGCGATGGTGGCGGCGTCGATGCAGCAGTGGCTGGCGGCGTGCGACGAGAGCCGTCGAATCGAAGCGGCCGCGTCGCTCGACGACCTGAGCGCCGAACCAGGCCCGTGGGCCGACGAGCCGGTGTCGCTGCGCTGGCTGCTGCTGCACACCATCGAGGAGTACGCACGCCACAACGGCCACGCCGACCTGTTGCGCGAGCGCATCGACGGCAACACCGGCTGGTGATTGAGCGTGCGGAGATAGGCTGGCGCTCCCGTTTGCGGGCGCATAGCTCAGTTGGTTAGAGCACTGCCCTTACAAGGCAGGTGTCGGGGGTTCGAGTCCCTCTGCGCCCACTCTTCGCCGCCGCTCCTCGTGGGCGCTGTGCGCCCGAGGCCCGTTGGAGGGTTGCGGCCCACTTTGGGGCACCAAACCCTCCAAGCCCAACCGCAGTGTCGGCGGCCACCCACCCGAGTGCCACGCCA
>DMQJ01000166.1:4536-4694 GCA_003455715.1 Acidimicrobiaceae bacterium
CCCGGGGCGCGAGTGCTCACTCGGGGCGTGTGTGGTCGGCGACCAGCGACACGGGGGAGGGCGGCGAAGGACGGGGTGTCGACTCCGGTGACGGTCGATATGGTGCGCCTTCGGCTTCCCCGCTGTTCCTTCACAGAATGGGGAGTCATATGTACCAA
>DMQJ01000166.1:4901-5746 GCA_003455715.1 Acidimicrobiaceae bacterium
AGAATGGGGAGTCATATGTACCAACTCACGCCAGAGGTGCTCGGGATCTTCGCCCGCCAACACGGCATGGCCACTCATGCTCAGCTCAGTGCCGCCGGCATGGGTCGGCGAGCCCGGGCGCTCGCGATCTCGCTCGGCATCTTCGAAGTGCTCTACCACCGCACGCTGCACCTCGTGTCGAGTCCACTCACATTGGAGGCCCGCTCGGCAGCATTGTGTCTGGCCTATCCGGCGGGTGCCCTGACGGGCCCAACGGGCGCGCAGTTCGCCAAGGTGCGTCGGGTGCCCGACGACGGAAAGCTGCACCTCGCCATCCCTCATGGCTCGCACGTCGGCCCGTTCGACGACGTGGTGCTGCATCAGACCACGAAGTTGCCGAGAAGTCATGTGGTCCGCCGTCGCGACGGCATCAACGTGGTCAGCCGGGCCCGGCTTGCGTTCGATCTGGCCGCCACGCTGCAACCACTCGATCATCAGTCGGTGGTCGCCGACCTGCGCAAGAAGGGCGTGACGCGAACCGAGTTGCGGCGCATCGCCAAGGAACTCGTCCACCCTGGCCGGGCTGGCTCTGCGCGCTTCGTCGACACGCTGCTTCGCTTGGAGGCGCGGTCGGAGGAGTCGCATGGCGAGCTCGTGGTGGCCGATGGTCTTCGCCGCCGCGGCGTCCCCATCGAGGTGCAGGTGCGGCCACATCTCAAGGTAGGTGGCGTGAGCATCCGTATGGACTTGGCGGTGCCATCCGTGCGGTGGGGTGTGGAGGTTGACCTGCACCCCGACCATCTGTTGCTCGACGGCACCACTCGCGACAAGCAACGCGACCGGGCGTGTCACCGAGTCGACTGGCA
>DMQJ01000190.1:0-325 GCA_003455715.1 Acidimicrobiaceae bacterium
TGGGCCATCGAGCAGCACGTGCACATCGGCGTGGTCGAGCACACGGGGAAGGCGGCCATCGCCCGACGGCGCGCGCAGCCCCACCGACGGGTCGACCGCCACCAGGCCCTCCCGCCGGAGGAAGGAGAAGTAGCGCCGCAGCGACGACACCTTGCGCGCCACCGTGCGTTTCTGTGCCGGCCCCTGGGGGGTGGCGTCGACGCTGGTGGACAACCACCCCACGAAGCGCCGCAGCAGCGGACGCGCCACCTGCGACGGATGCTCGACACCCTGTTCGTGCGCCCAGGCGATGAAGCCCGCAACGTCGCGGCGATACGCCGCAACC
>DMQJ01000190.1:525-939 GCA_003455715.1 Acidimicrobiaceae bacterium
ACGTCGCGGCGATACGCCGCAACCGTGTTGGGAGCCGTGCGATGCAACGACGCCACGAACGCGTCCACCTGCCATTGCGCGGCAGGCTCAGCCACGGCTCGACGCGTGGAAGGGGCGGACGTGGCAGCAGGCATCGCCGACCAGGGTATTCGGTCGCCCTCATCGCAACGGGGCACCTACGCATTCGAACCATCCGTCGACGCCGCTGATCCAGCCACACTGCTCAAGCCGCGCCAGCGACATGGCCGCCTCGACCAGCGACCGACTGCACGCCAGCGCCACCCCGTCGACCGTGCGCGGCTCGATGCGCAGGCAGTCGTACACGTCGCGGTCCGCAGCCGATGGACGAGGGCGGACGTCATGAAAGGGTTGGGCGTTCGACGGGCCGAGCGCCAACGCGGTGAGCACATCGTC
>DMQJ01000190.1:1244-2757 GCA_003455715.1 Acidimicrobiaceae bacterium
CTGGTGACCGCCGAACCCGGCACCGCCATCACCGGCACGCCACGCTCGAGCGCCTCCGATGCGGTGATGAGCGACCCTCCTCGCTCGCGCGACTCGACCACGACGACGATCTCCGAGAGCGCGGCGATGATGCGGTTGCGGAGCGGGAACTGATGGGCTGCGGGCCCGACCCCGGGCGGCCATTCACTGAGCAGCAAGCCACAGTTAGCAACCGCGTTCCACAGGTCGCGGTGTTCGCGCGGGTAGACCACGTCAAGTCCGCTGCCCACCACCGCGATGGGGCGACCCTCGCCTTCCGCAGTGAGCACCGCTCGATGGGCAACGCCGTCGATTCCCCGAGCCAACCCCGACACGACGTGCACCCCTGCCATGGCCAACCCAGCCGCGAGGCAGCGGGCTGCGTGACGCCCGGATGCCGTGGCGTTGCGGGTGCCC
Organism: Acidimicrobiaceae bacterium; assembly: GCA_003455715.1. GTDB lineage: Bacteria > Actinomycetota > Acidimicrobiia > Acidimicrobiales > Ilumatobacteraceae > UBA668. The sequence goes on from DMQJ01000190.1 coordinate 1,680, forward strand.
ACCATTCCGACTCGCCTGCCGGACAGCAGCGCAAGGTCGCCCAGTGCGAACAGAACGGGCGGCGGCAGCCGATCCGTGGCGAGCAGCGGTGGATACCCCTCGTCGCCGAGCACGCGCACCTCGAGCCCGAGCGATTCGCAGCGCTCCCATACGGCCTCGGGTGGAGAACGACGTGCGGAGCGCAACCAGTTGGAGCGCACCGACGAGTCGGCGAGCACACGAGCGATGAGACCGTCGGCCGGCGCCTCGCCCATCGCCACGGCCCACGCCGCAACTGGGTCGCGGTGTCGCAGCAGCGCCGCCAGACGATGCAGGGTCATGCTCTCCAACCCGGCGAGTGCCGCCGCATACGCCTGCGGAGGAAGCGTCGGGCTCACGCCACGCGCTCCCGCGACAGCACACCCAGCCGCACCCGCAGCTGCATTGCCATGACGACGTGCTCCTCGCCCACCAGTTCACCAGCACCCCAGAGGTCGGCAAGGGTGCGGGCAACACGGCGTACACGGTGGTAACCACGACCCGTGAGGACGTCGCGTTCCAGGTGGTTGCGCAACATGACGCGAGCTGCGTCGTCGATAGGCGCCAGTTCATCGAGGCGGGCCGCGGGAATGTTGGCGGTGGTCATGCCGATGCGTTCCAACGAGCGGCTGCGGGCCGCCGCCACGCGTTGAGCCACGACGGCGGTGGGCTCTCCTCCGCCGGCCGCCAGCAGATCGTCGACGGCTGGCCGCTCGACCCCCACTCGAAGGTCGAAGCGGTCGAGCAGCGGGCCTGACAACCGCCGGAGGTAACGCAGTCGAGCCCCCTCGTCGCAGTCGCACGAGCCGGGCGGCCCGCCGCCACAGGGGCATGGGTTCGTGGCGGCGATGAGCAAAAAGCGCGCGGGAAGTGCGGCGCTCGCTCGCGCCCGTGCCAAACGAATGACACCTTCTTCGAGTGGTTGCCGCAGCCCGTCGAGCACGGTGGGCGCGAACTCACCCAGCTCGTCGAGGAAGAGCACTCCACCGTGGGCCAGCGAGATCTCGCCCGGGCGCAACGAGGTGCTTCCGCCGCCGACGAGCGACACCATGCTGCTGCT
>DMQJ01000282.1:0-1369 GCA_003455715.1 Acidimicrobiaceae bacterium
ATGGCACCACCGGCCGCGTGCCGTGGAAGAACATCACGATGCCGCCCGATCTCACGGTGGTCGGCCCGGTGATGGCGGAACTGTATCCGCAGAGCGGAGGGTCGCCGATCGACGGCGTGTTCGTGGTCGACCCTGCCGGCATCGCGGCGCTGATGCGCTTCAGTGGGCCGGTGCGCGTCGACGGGCTCGATCGGGCCCTCACCTCCGCCACGGTGGAGCAGTTCATCCTCAAGGATCAGTACCTGTCGATGGAGGGGCGCACCGATCTGCTCGACGCGATCGCCCGCACGGTGGTGGCCGACGTGCTGCAGACATCCCTGCCCGAGCCCACACGGTTGGCGCGCACGTTCGGGCCGCTGGTGCCCACCCGGGGTGTCATGGCCTGGAGCACGCACCCTGATGAGCAGGCGCTGTTCACCGACCTTGCGATGGACGGCTCGTTGGCCACGTGGATGGGCGACGACGAAGCGGTGATCGCTCGCAACAACGGTGGTGCCAACAAGATCGACATCTATGTCACCGAGGAGTGGGAAGCCACCGCCGACGGGGTGAGGGTGACGTTCACCAACACCGCTCCGGCGACCGGCCTGCCCGACTACGTCATCGGCAACACCGTTGGCCTGCCGAGCGGCACGAGCCGCACTCGCTACACGCTGTACACCCGGCGCGAGGTGGTGACCCTCACCGTGAACGGCCGCGACCAGCCCGTGGCAGTCGCCACCGAACAGGGCTTCTTCGCCTACACCTTCGTGGTCGATCTCGCAGCGGGCGAAAGCTTCGTGCTGGAGTGGCAGCTGGCATGAACCTCGTCCTCGTACTCGTCATCGCCGTCGCGCTAGTGGTGGTCGCGTCACATCGAGCTGGCCCGTGGGGCGGTCCGCTCTCGCTGGTGGCCGCCTATCTCGGTCTGCAACTCGTGGTGCGCCCGCTGATGCTCATCACCGGTCTCGACACCCCCTTCCTGCCGAACCTGTCGAGCACCGCCGACCCCGACGAGTTGCTCACCGACACGCTCGTGGTGGCCGCGGTGTGGGCAGTGTCGATGGCGGTGGCGGTGGCGGCCGCTGCCCAGGCATCGTCGTCCGTCACGGTGCGCTCGCGGCGGCATCCCGCACATGACCCGGGTACGCGACGTGGCGACGCAGTGGTGCGGGCAGCCACCCTGTCGTTTGCCGCCATCGCGGTGGTAGGCACAGCCATCCTCATCGCTCGCTACGGCGGCTACTTCGGCTTCACGCGCGCCGTGAAGTTGGAGAAGGTTGATGCGCCGTTCGTTGTTCGCACCTGCGCGTTGTGGGCGGCCGTGCTCGGCGCAGCAGTGGCCGCCCAGGCCGCTCTTGGAGGGTTTCGAGGTGTTGCCTGGCGATAC
>DMQJ01000282.1:1547-1675 GCA_003455715.1 Acidimicrobiaceae bacterium
TTTCGAGGTGTTGCCTGGCGATACGGGCTCGTCGCGGTGACCGCCGCAGGCGCAAGCTTCTCGTGGGGGGCACGCGACGCTGCAGTGCTGCCCCTCATCGTGGCGACGGCGATGTGGCTCTGGTCGAG
>DMQJ01000282.1:1887-2581 GCA_003455715.1 Acidimicrobiaceae bacterium
GACGGCGATGTGGCTCTGGTCGAGGCGCGCACGGCTCTCCGCTGGCACGGTGGTACGGGTCGGCGTCGCCGTGGTCATCGTGCTGACCGCAGCGTTCGGCTTGCGTCTGGTGCGCGACGATCGCACGGCTGGCGCCGCAGGGCTGGTCTCATCGTCGGTGGCTCGCCGGGCGTCGGTGTCGGTGAACGCCACGATGTTCGACGCACTCATGGTGGTTCGTTCGCACTGGCCGAGCGCCGCCGACCACGTCGGAATGCAGTACTTCCTGCCGTTCTCCGACACGGGTGCCGCCGAGCGGGCTCCGTCGTTCAACGTGGAGGTTGCCCGCCTCAGCAACCCGACTCGGGCCAACGGCACACCGGCCACAGCAGCCGGCGACTGGTATGCGGCGTTGGGCATGGCGGGAGTCGTGGTGGGGGGAGTGCTCAGTGGTTTGTTGCTGTTGATGCTCGAACGATGGCGGCTGTGGCTCGCGCGATGGAGCGTGGCGGCGTCGGTGGCCATCTCGGTCGTGTTTGCGTTCTCACTGCTGAGCACCGGCATCCGGGCCAATACCCTCGATCGGCTCGATGCCTTCCTCTTGCCCCTTGTCGTCATCGTTGGTGCGTGGCAGTGGTGGCTCGGCGGGGCGTCGCCACGACGGCCACAGACGAACGGCGAAGGCGCGCTGGGCGATCACGGTGGTGACGACACC
>DMQJ01000125.1:0-2338 GCA_003455715.1 Acidimicrobiaceae bacterium
GGGGCGAGCGGCACCGCTGGCAACGGGGGAGCAACCGGTCAACCTGGCGCCACAGGGGCGACAGGTGCCACCGGCACCACCGGTGGGCCGGGTGCTACTGGTGCGACGGGGGCGACTGGGGCGACGGGCGTTGCAGGCGCACCAGGCTCTACCGGGCCCACCGGCCCTATAGGCCCCGCCGGACCCACCGGCCAACCTGGGCCCACCGGCCAACCTGGTTTCCCCGGTCTTCCTGGCCCGCTCGGCCCTCCTGGTGCGACGGGCGCGACGGGTGCCACCGGTGCGACGGGGGCAACCGGGGCCACCGGTCCCACAGGTCCCACTGGTCCGATCGTTGGCTTCGGCTTCCGACTGGACCAGTCGACGCCTGCCGCTCCGTCCGCCCCAACACCCGGCCGGCCGCATGCCATCGCCTACGTCGGTGCCGCATCTGTCGACTCCGCCGTGGAAGTGGTGGTGACGTTCCCGGAGTCGTGTTGGGACTCCGCCCTTCCAGAGACCGGGGCTTCATCCGCCGACCTGGCGGTGGCCGGGGCCGTCGCCGTGGCGGCCGGAGCGGTCGCCGTCGTGGGGTCGGCGACGGCTGTGCCCTGGTGGCGTCGCCGCCGCCGAACGACGGCCTGACGCTCCTCTGCACCGTATGGAACGCCGAATCCCCCTGTTCTGGCAACTCGAGATCGAGACCCGATCGACCTGCAATCGCACATGTGCGGGCTGCTTGCGCAACTCGCACCCCGATCGCGAGGCGGTGGCACCGTGGTTCGAAGACAACGAGTTGCCCACCGAGGTGATTCATCGCCTGTTCCGCGAGGCCCAGGAGATGGGCTTTCGCGGGGCGGTGTGCCTGCAGCACTACAACGAACCGCTGCAAGACTCGCGCATCGCCGATTTGGGAGCCACCGCGATGTCGATGGGGTTCCAGCACGTGTTCACCTGCACCAACGCCGACTACTTGAACGAGCGGGTGGCCGAATCGCTCGACGGTCGTTTCCACCAACTCATCGTGGCCGTCTACGTGGAGGAACCGCACAAGTCGCGGCGTGAAGAATGGGTGCGCTCGCTGTTCTCCACCACTGAGGTGGTGCTCACACACGGGGAGATGATTCCCACCCACTTCTCGCCGCTGTTCCCGGTGACGCTGCTCAGCCAACGACATGCCGCCAACCCGTGTTGGGAACCGATCAAGCGGATGATCGTCAACCACCGCGGCGACATGCTGATGTGCTGCGACGACATGGTGGGCCACTTCGATCTCGGCAACGTGTACGACCACTCACTGGAGGATCTGTGGTTCAGTGAACGGCACCAAGACCTCCTGCTCGCGTTGGAGCAGCCGGGCGGCCGTTCATGCCACGCGCACTGCCTGAGCTGCCCCCGGCCCTGACGGCTACTTGCCGAGGGCGTGCAGCAGGGCGCGCGCACCAGCACCCAACGCCACGCCCACCACGGCACCACCTACGACGTCGCTCGGGTGATGGATGCGCACGTAGGCGCGGCTGGTGGCCACGACGCCTGCCAGGCCGAACCACAGCGGTGCGGTGGCCTTGCCGCCCCACCCAGTGAGGACGGTGGCCGCGAAGAATGCGGCCGACGCGTGCCCGCTGGGGAAGGCACTGGTGGACGGCTTGCGCACCGGGTAGCGAGGATCGCCCGCTTCGGTGGGCCGAGTGCGGCGGAACAGGCGCTTGATGCCCTGGTTGACGATGAGGCTCTCGGCCCCGATGAGCGCGGAGAACACCAACGCCTGCTCGGCGTGACGCTCGCTGAGCAGACCCCTTGATGCGCCGACGATGTGCCAGATGAGGCTGAAGTCGCCCAGTTCGCTGGCGGTGGTGAACACCTTGTCGGCCACCGGGTTGCCGCGCAGACGCTCGAGCTGTTGGTCGGCCCACTGGTCGAACGGTTCGAATGCCTTCATGCGGCTGCCAGTGAACCGAAGCGCACCGGTGCTTCCACCGCGGCAAGCGACGGATCGCCTCCGAAGGCGGGGCACCACGGTTGGTAGGCGCAGCTGGTGCACAGCGGGCCCTGCCGGGGCTTGAAGTCGCCCTCGGTGCATGCCTTCTCGACCGCCTTCCACACAGCCTGGGTGCGGGTGGTGATGAACCGCACCGACTGGGCCGACGGGGTAGCGGTGATGACCTCGCCGCTGCGCAGGTACATGAGCCGAATGGCTGCCGGCCTTCGCCCGAGCACCTCTTCGCACAGGAACGAGTAGAAGTGCACCCCTGCCAGCCGGTTCTGCTCGTACCGCAGGCCGGGTGCGCGGCCGGTCTTGTAGTCGGTGACGATCAGGTTGCCATCGGCGTCGAGCTCGAGCCGGTCGATGATGCCGCGC
>DMQJ01000125.1:2656-2934 GCA_003455715.1 Acidimicrobiaceae bacterium
CATGGTGAAGTAGTTCTCGGTGAGCGACCAGGCATCGGCAACGAATGCGGCGGCCGCCTCCTCGGTGAGGTTGAGTTGGGTGAACTCGGGGTCGGTGCGGAACTCGGCCACTGCTTGCTCGAACGCTGGATGGGCGGCCTCGGGAGTGCGCTCGCTGGCAGGGTTGGTGAACAGCAACTCGAGTGCCCGGTGGACCAGCGAACCCTTGGTGGCGTGCGGGCTCGGCGGCTCAGCGATTTTCTCGATGCTGGCGAACCGGAAGGCCATCGGGCACGAGG
>DMQJ01000125.1:3157-3457 GCA_003455715.1 Acidimicrobiaceae bacterium
GAACGCCTCCACCCTGCTGGGCGACAGACTGGTGGGCACCGGGAACATGACCTCATCGTAGAGAAGGGGTGCGCGACAGTAGGACCATGACGGACCAACCCGCCGATCCACGTCCTCCGTCACGCTCGGGGATGATGCCGCTCGACGGCGCTCCCTGGCCGCCCCGACCCACCGTGTCGGCGCCAGCCGCCGCCTCAGACCCCTCGTTGTGGGGCACCGTCGAACGTCGGCCGGAGGGGAGCGAGGTCGACGACTGGCGGCAGATGCCGCTCGAGGGCGCCCCCGACGGCTATCAGGGGG
>DMQJ01000286.1:0-159 GCA_003455715.1 Acidimicrobiaceae bacterium
GAATGCGTCGTTCTCCTTCATGCCGTACTGGTCGATGAGCATGCCCTTCGCTCGGTCGATGATCTTCCGTGCCTCGAGCTGCTCGCCCAATGCGTCGACCTCTCCGCTGAGCTGCTGCAGCTCGCGAAACCGGCCGATCGCCACTTCGATGGCTGGGAT
>DMQJ01000286.1:372-552 GCA_003455715.1 Acidimicrobiaceae bacterium
AGGTCGCTCTTCTGGAACGGCTTCACGAGGTAGGCCAAGGCGCCTGCGTCGCGGGCGTCTTCCACCACTTCGCGCTGACTGAACGCGGTGAGCATGAGCACGCCGCAAATCTTCTCTGCACTGATGAGTCGGGCCGCTTCGAGGCCGTCCATGTGGGGCATCTTGATGTCGAGGATGGCC
>DMQJ01000286.1:733-2641 GCA_003455715.1 Acidimicrobiaceae bacterium
GGCATCTTGATGTCGAGGATGGCCAGGTCGGGCTGGAGGGAACGCACCAGCTCGACGGCCTGGTCGCCGCGGCCGGTCTCGCCGACCACCTCGTAGCCCTCTTCCTCCAGCGTCTCGCGCAGGTCGAGGCGGATGATGGCTTCGTCCTCGGCAATCACCACACGAATCGTCATGCGCACCAGTCTGGCAGGCGCGACCCCGGATGCGGCGATGTGTCAGCCGTTCATCTGGTCGAGCAGTTCGTCCTGGCGGCGTTCGAGCCGACCGATCTCGGCCACCACCTTGGCCCGATGAGAGGCCATCGCCGCCGCATGGCCACCTGCCTCACGGGCATGGTAGGCATCGCGGCCCGACTCGCTGACGATGGCCCGCAGTTCGGCATCTGCGGCGTCATCGCCGAGGTACATGGCCTGCTCATCGATCACCCGCAACTCTTCGCGCAGCGACGTGAGGCGGGTTGACACCTTCCGCAGTTGCCGAGTGATGAGCCACGACGCCATGAGCGAAGTGTAGAGACGGGCCTGTACGGAATTCTTCAGCCCGCGGAACTCGCGCTGACTCCGATGCATCGGACGTGACACCAACCCGCCCATGAGGGCCAACCAAGGAGTCAGCACCATGTACGACCTCTACGACTACCAGGCAGCGAGCGACGAGTGGCAGGCAGCCAGCGACCAGGTGTGGGCGCTGCAGGTTCCGCTGCAAGAAGTGGTGGACGCCGCGTGGGCCGCCAGCGACTACGAGACGATGCACGAGGCATACCAGGCGATGTACGCCGCCGAGCACCTGGGCAACGAGATGTACGACTACTCGTGGGACGTCTACAACGGTCCGGTCAACGCCGAGGGCTACACGATGTACGACGCGTCGGTGGGCTACACGTCGACCGACACCAGCTTCATCGAACCGGCGAGCAGTGCCGGGAGTTGCTCGATGATCAGCGACTACAACGCGGAGAGTTCGCTCTAGATCACATCGATTTGTGTGTGATAGAAGCGCTACGCCCTCTAACACATTGATTTCTATGTGGTGTGGTGCCAGACTGCTCCGTATGGCTGCTCGCGACCTCGAACAGAACCTTGGAGGTCATCTACGCGCACGCCGACTGGAACGTCGGCTCTCCCAGGCCGAACTGGCGCAGTTGGCCAACGTGTCGGTCGGAGCATTGCAGCACCTCGAGGCGGGCAAGGGCGCCAACGTCACCACCTTGGTGAAGGTGCTGCGGGCCCTCGGCGCAGAGGGCTGGATCGACCAACTGGCCCCCAGCCCCACCTTCAGCCCGCTGCAGCTTGCCGAGCAGCGCCGAAAGGAGCGGGAGGCCCCACGTGTACGGGTGCGTCGCAAAGGGCCGGTGGCCCCGTGAGCTACCAACCGGTCGACGTGATCGAGGTGGTGGTGTGGGGTCGGCCCGTGGGCGCCGTCGCCCGCAACCCGGCCACCGGCAACTACGCCTTCGAGTACACGCCGGATTGGGTACGCGGCGGGGTGGAGTTGGCGCCGCTGCACATGCCGCTCGAGCCAACGGTGTACGAGTTCCCTGGGTTGGCCCAGGGCACCTTCCACCGGCTGCCGCCCCTGCTCGCCGACTCGCTGCCCGACGCCTTCGGCAACGCGCTGGTGAACCGGTGGATGGCTGAGCGCGGTATCGCCGCCGAGCGCATCACGCCGCAGGCGCGGCACATCGACGAGAGCGATACGTTCCCGCGTGCCCTGTTCGACGAACTGGCCGCCCAGGGCTGGCTCGGTGCGCGCGTCGCGCCCGAATTCGGCGGTGCGGGCTGCGATGCGGTGACGGCCTGTCTGATCCTCGAAGAAGTCTCGCGCGCCTCGGGCTCGGTCGGCAACTCGATGAACGCGCACCTGAGCCTGGTGTCGACACTGATCGCCGACCACGGCAGCGACGCGCAG
>DMQJ01000275.1:0-4558 GCA_003455715.1 Acidimicrobiaceae bacterium
CCTGCGCAACTACCGCGCCGACAGTGGCCTCATCGCCAGCCTCCATCTGCTGGAAGAAGTCAGCCGAGCGGGCACCGAGCTGTCGGTGGTGCGCAAGCCGTTCGAGCGCTACTCGTCGAGCGGTGAGATCAACACCGCCGTCGCCGACCCCCAGGCTGTCATCGAGCACGTCGCACAGGCGTATGCCGGGTTCTCCCAAGACCGGCTCGATGGGCTCACCGTCGATTGTGGCGCGTGGTGGTTCAACCTGCGTCCGTCCAACACTGAGCCGTTGTTGCGGCTCAACCTCGAAGCCCCCGACCGAGACGAGTGTGACCTGCGCGTGGCACACCTGCTCGGCCTCATCACCAGTCTGTGATCGTCGCGATCACCAGCCGCTAGGAGACCGCCATGGCGCTCGACCCCCGCCTTCTTGCCGTGCTTGCCTGCCCGGTCGACAAGGGCCCGCTGTACGCCCTCGGTGTCGACGACACCGGTAACGACGGTGGGTTGTACAACCCGCGGCTCCGTCGGCGCTACGTGGTGCGTGAGGGCATCCCCGTGATGCTCCCCGACGAGGCCGTGGAGGTTGCGGCGGCTGAGGCCGATGCACTCGATGCCCGCATCGCGGCCGGCGACCTGCTGCCCAACCGCCCGGCGTGAAGCTGTTGCGGTGGCGTCACCCGCGCGGTTCGCGACAATGACCCCTGGTAGCGTTCAGGGTCGAATGAAGCGCTCCCAACGTCTCATCGCCGGGGTCAGTGCGGCCCTGCTCATCGCCGGCGCAGCGCCGGTGGCGCCTGCAGTGGCCCAGGAAGATCCACCGGCGTGCACGTATTGCGCGGGCGGCGAGTACCACCCGGTCGTCCCTACCCGCATCTTCGACTCCCGGTCGCCCACCGAGGCCGAACTCGATCGTCCGATCAACGACGTGGCCCCGCTGGGTGCCAAGCCGATGAGTTCGTTGCGCCCGACGTTCGACATCCAACTGCTCGGCCTCGACGATGCAGAGTTCGATCGCCCGTGGGTGCCCGCCGGGGTGGAGTCCGACAATGTGCTCGCGTTGGCGGTGAGCATCACGGTCATCAGCCCGACCAGCAGGGGGTTCCTCGGCGCCTACCCCGCTGGTTCGCCGTCGTTCACCTCCATCGTCAACTTTGGCGCCGGCCAGACGGTGGCCAACCTGTCGATCGTGCGGCCCGGTGTCGACGACTTCCTCACCATCTTCCTGCACGGCGACGTGGCCGGATCGGCGCACGTCGTGGTCGACGTGTACGGCTGGTTCAGCACCACCGGGTACGACGGCGACGACGACGTGCTCGACGACGCCGAACGGGGCGGCCGCCTCATCGCTGTGTCGCCCGGCCGAGTGCTCGACACCAGGCCCAGCAGCGTCGGGCCTGGCTCGGTGACCGAACTCACCATTCGGGGCGTCGACACCATCGGCCCCAGTCCGGTGGTCGACCTCGTGCCCAACAGCGCCGATGTGGTGGGCGTGCTCGTCAACGTCACCATCGTCACCCCAACGGCCAACACCTTCGTCTCGGTGGTGCCCGACGCACCGAGTGGGCTGCCCTCCACCTCCAACCTCAACACCACCGTCGGCGTCACCAAGGCCAACATGGCGATGGTGCCCGTGGGCGCCGACGGCAAGATCCGGCTGTACCACCATGCCGGTTCCAGCAAACTCATCGTCGACGTGCTCGGCTACATCCAACGCCGTCTCGACGACACTCGCGAGGGCCGCGTGATTCCGCTCACTGCGCCGTTCCGGGCCCTCGACACCCGTCAACCCGCGTTCGGGGCCGTGCCGCTGGGGCCGGGCCAGGCCGAAGACTGGAGCTTCGCCTCGTTCGTCAACAGCGTCACCGTCAGCGGGGTGCCGGTGGGCAACCAATCGGCGTTGCTGGGCAACCTCACCAATGCCCGGCTCGACCGTCAGTACCCCACGGTGGCCGTCACCAGCTACCTCACGGTGTATCCCACCCCACCCACTGCTGGCGACCCACCGACGGTGTCGAACCTCAACTCGGTCGAGAGTTCCACCACCGACCCGCGGGCGGTTCCCAACATGGCGCTCGTCAAGTACGGCACCGACACCCAGGTGCGCGTGTTCAACAGCAAGGGATACGCGCACTACATCCTCGATGTCAGTGCCGTGGTGCTCGCCGACTGACGGCCTAGGCTGACAACCTGCCTGGGCTGATCAGAGGGCGCCAGTTGGCACCGGCCCGGTTCCATTCCTGTCGAAGCACGTTCCTGGAGGAACCATCATGTCGTTTGCCGCGCGCCGCGATTACCGCGTTGCCGATCTCTCCCTCGCCCCGTTCGGGCGCAAGGAGATTCACCTTGCCGAGCACGAGATGCCCGGCCTGCGAGCGCTCCGCAAGGAGTACGGCCCGCTGAAGCCCCTCGCAGGTGCCCGCATCTCGGGCAGCCTGCACATGACCATCCAAACCGCAGTCTTGATCGAGACCTTGGTCGAGCTCGGCGCCGAGGTGCGCTGGGCGAGCTGCAACATCTTCTCCACCCAAGACCACGCCGCAGCGGCCGTGGTCGTGGGCCCCAACGGCACCCCTGAGGATCCGCAGGGTGTGCCCGTGTTCGCCTGGAAGGGCGAGACGCTCGAGGAGTACTGGTGGTGCACCGAGCAGATGATGTCCTGGCCGTCGGCCGGCCCCAACGGCGAGGACGGCCCCAACATGATCCTCGACGACGGCGGCGACGCAACGCTGCTGTTGCACAAGGGCGTGGAGTTCGAGGCCAGCGGCGAAGTGCCCGACCCCACATCGGCATCCAATGCCGAGTTCGCCATCGTCCTCGGTCTGCTGCAGCGCACGCTGAAGGCCGACCCCACCAAGTGGACGCGCATGGCCAAGAGCATCAAGGGCGTCACCGAAGAGACCACCACTGGCGTGATGCGCCTCTACAAGATGCACGAAAAGGGCGAGTTGCTGTTCCCAGCCATCAACGTCAACGACTCGGTCACCAAGAGCAAGTTCGACAACCTGTACGGCTGCCGTCACTCGCTCATCGACGCCATCTGCCGTGCCACCGACGTGATGATCGCCGGCAAGGTGGCGGTGGTGTGCGGCTATGGCGATGTGGGCAAGGGCTGCGCACAGGCGCTCACCGGCCAGGGCGCCCGCGTCATCATCACCGAGATCGACCCCATCAACGCCCTGCAGGCGGCGATGGAGGGCTACCAGGTCACCACGATCGACGACGTGGTCGGCCAGGCCGACATCTTCGTGTCGGCCACGGGCAACGACCACATCATCACCGTCGACCACATGCACCGCATGAAGCACAACGCCATTGTCTGCAACATCGGCCACTTCGACAGCGAGATCGACATGGCCGGTCTGGCGCGCAGCGGCGCCACCCGCGACGAGCTCAAGCCCGGCACCGATCTGTGGACGTTCGAGGATGGGCACGCGGTGATCGTGCTCGCCGAGGGGCGGCTCGTGAACCTCGGCTGCGCCACTGGCCACCCGAGCTTCGTGATGAGCTGCAGCTTCAGCAACCAGGTGATCGCCCAGATGGAGCTGTACGCCAACACCGACAAGTATCCGTTGGGGGTCTACGTGCTGCCGAAGAAGCTCGACGAGAAAGTGGCTGCGCTGCACCTCGACGCCCTCGGCGTGAAGCTCACCAAGCTCACCGACGAGCAGGCCGAGTACCTGGGTGTCGACCCGAGCGGCCCGTTCAAGCCCGACCACTACCGCTACTGAGTGTCGGGGGCTGAATCCCCTCACATGAACTTCTGGGGCTGCGTTGTTGCGGATTTCGCAACGACACAGCCCCAGAATCGCGTTCAGTGGGCGGTGGCCAGCACCGTGACGTCGCCCTTCATCCGCAGGCGGGGCAGGAAGAACTGCACGGCGGGACCGATGCCGAATGCAAACACGGCCGTCCCCACTCCGACGGTGCCACCAAGGGCGATGCCGGCGAGCAGCACCAGTGCCTCCACTGTGGTGCGCGCCAAGCGAACGCTGATGCCTCGCTGCGACAGGCCGAGCATGATGCCGTCGCGCGGACCCGACCCGAGTCCTGCGCCGATGTAGAGCCCCGTGCCGAACCCCACGCACAGCAGGCCGACAGCGAGGTAGCCGAGCCGCGGGATGAGCCGTTCGGTGGTAGGGAGGTGGTCGAGCACCAGCAGCACCACAAGCCCAATCTCGAAGGCGTTGAGCAGGGTGGCCCAACCCATCCGCTGACGGAGCGGCACCCAGGCCAGGAGCAGCAGGAAGCCGACGATCTGGATGATGACGCCCACGGGGATGCCCGTCACCTCGCTGACACCGAGGTGGAAGACGTCCCACGGTGCCGCGCCGAGGTCGCTGGCGATGAACATGCTGATGCCCAGGCCGAACAGCGCGAGCCCCGCCAGCACTCGGGCAAAGCGCTCGACCCGCCGATCAGGAGGCAGTTGCAGGAACAGTCGGGCGAGCACCCATGCGACGCTAGCCCCAGGTTGCGACCCCAACCTGGTGCTTCCGCCACCCCCAAGCGGAGCGTGCGGCGGTCGTCGTGGGCTGCTTCGATGCTCCTGTGTCACACCCTTTTGCGACGATGC
>DMQJ01000275.1:4765-5157 GCA_003455715.1 Acidimicrobiaceae bacterium
TCACACCCTTTTGCGACGATGCGGCCATGCTGTTCTCGTCTCACTGCGCCGGCTGCAACGAGCCAGGCGCTCTCCTCTGTCATCGCTGCCGCTTCTCCCTCGCTGCTGGCTCGGCCAGCGCCCCCGCACCGCACGTGTATGCCGCACTGCCGTTCGAGGGTGTGGCTCGTCAGGTGGTGCTGGCAATGAAGTACCGAAACCGACGCGGGGTGGTCCGGCTGCTCGCGCGGTTGATGGTGCGGCGCATGCACCTCGGTCGGTTCGATGTGGTCACCTGGGCGCCCACCGGCGCCGCCCACGCCCGGCGTCGCGGGTTCGACCAGGCAGAGTTGCTCGCCCGGGCTGTGGCGCGCGAAATGGGGGTGCCATGTCGCCGCCTGCTGTACCGCGCC
>DMQJ01000473.1 GCA_003455715.1 Acidimicrobiaceae bacterium
CTGGGCCTCTTCGACGGCGTGCACGATGCGGGCGAGCGTGCTGTCGCTGGTGGCGGCGGTCGCTTCGACGTCGAGGGTGCCGGTGGTGTTGATGCTTCCAGCGAGCACCCGGTCGCCGGGGGCGGCGTCGACCGGGATCGATTCGCCGGTCACCGCTGACACGTCGAGCACCGAACGGCCGGTCCGCACGATGCCGTCGGTCGGCATCCTGGCGCCGGCGCGCAACACGATCAGATCCCCCACTGCGAGTTCGTTGGTCTCGATCTCGACGAGGTCGTCGCCGCGCCGGACGATGGTGGTCGGTGGGACGAGTGACAGCAATGCCCGTAGGCCCCGACGGGCGCGAGTGACCGCCCAGTCCTCGAGGGCTTCTGACACCGAGAACAGGAAGCACAACGCTGCCGCTTCGGCGAGCTCACCCAACAGCAGAGCCCCGATCGCCGCGATCGTCATCAACAGGCCGACCCCGAGCCGGCCCCGACGAAGCCCGAGCAACGCGCCCGGCGCGAACGTCGATCCACCCGCCACGACTGCGGCGACGAACGCCTTCGCAGCCATCTGTTCGGCGTCGGTCATCTCAGCGGCGACACCGATCACCCATGACCCGGCCGCGACACCGGCGACGATCGTGCGCCACTCGACTCTGGGCTCTTGCCCGGCCGTGTCGTCGACCCGGACAGCATCGGGTCCGCAGCAGGCGTCGCCCATCAGCGACCGATCCTTCCGACCCGAGGCACGAAACGACCGACCTGTTGCGCGTACGTCGACCAGCCGGGCATCGCGTCACGCAGATACGGCTCCTCGACACGGCGGACCTGGACGCAAACCGCGACGACCAGCATCACGACCGACACTGCCGTGAGCACCGTCGGAGCAAGAAGGCCCAGCCTGGCAGCCGCCGTCACCATCCCGGTGAAGATCGGATTGCGTACCCATCCGAACAGTCCGCTCGTGACCAGTCCGGTCCGCTCGGTCGGGTCGACCCCGATCCGCCACGACGCCCCCATCGCCGACTGCGCCGCAAGGGTGAGTGCACATCCGGCCGCGAACAGGACCAGGCCGGTGACGAACGCCCCGGTGGCGGCGAGCAGTTCCCACAACTCGATCACCGAGAACGCGGCGAGCGTCACCCCGACCGTGCCGGCCACGATCGCTGCGGCGAACAACGCACCGCTGACCCGGGCGACCCGGTCGTGGCGCTGCCAACGGAACCCTGAGTCGCCGGTGCGTCGACGATGCACCATTGTTCGCCATCCGAACGCCGCAACCAGATAGGCGAGGTGCAACACCAGTGCAAGGAGCGCCCGGATGTTCACCACCCGATCTCCTCACAGGAGTGGTCACCGGCGGTCTCGACCTGCAACGTGGCGTGCTCGAGATGGAACTGTTCGGCGAGCACGGTGCGGGCCTGTTGCAGCACGCGTTGGGAGTCGACGCCTGCAGCGATCCCGAGATGCGCGGTGACGACGTCCATGTCGCTGGTCAACGTCCACACGTGCAGGTCGTGAACGTCAGCCACCCCGTCGACCCCGGTGAGGGCAGCGGTGACCGACTGCAGGTCGACACCCGCGGGGGCGGCCTGCACCAGGATCCGTACTGCGTCACGGCCGAGCCGCCAGGCCCGGGGCAGGATGAACAGGCCGATCCCGGCGCCGATCACCGGGTCGACCCAGCCCCACCCGGTCATCCACATCAACCCGGCAGCGATGATCACACCGATCGAGCCGAGCGTGTCGGCGACCACCTCGAAGTAGGCGCCACGCACGTTGAGGCTCTCGGTCGCGCCTCGACGCAGCAGCATGAACGCCACCAGGTTCACGGCGAGACCGACCAGACCGACGATCAGCACCGGGACCGACGCCACCTCCGGCGGGTCGTCGAGGCGCCGTGCCGCTTCGACCAGGACATAGCCGGCCACCCCGAACAGCAACACGGCGTTGGCGAGCGCAGCCAGGATCTCCAGCCGGTACAGGCCGAACGTACGGTGCTCGGCGTGGGTCGCCCGGTTGGCTGCGGTGATCGCTGCCAACGCCATCCCCAGCCCGAGCGCGTCGGTCGCCATGTGCCCGGCATCGGACAGCAACGCCAACGAGTTGGCCGCCAACCCGACCACGACCTGGACCACCAGGAAGCCGGCGATCAGCGCGAACGACCACCACAACCTGCCGGCGTGTCGGGCGCCCGCGCGCATGTCCGCGTGCGAGTGATCGTGCCCCATCAGGAACCTCCATCGCGGTGACGAAGGTGCTCGCGGCCGATGTCGAGCAGCATCCGGACGTGTCCGTCGTCGAGGCTGTAGAACATCATCTTCCCTGACCGCCGGGCCCGCACCACCCCGGCGCCGCGCAACCAGCGCAACGCGTGCGACACCGTCGACTCCGGTACATCAACGGTCGCTGCCAAGTCGCACACACACAGCTCCCCGGCCTCGAGTACCGCGTACAGGATCCGCGCCCGAGTCGCATCGCCGAGCACCTTGAACCACTCCGCCAACCGATCCGTCTCGTCGAGCGACGGCAGTCGCTCCCGTGTCGCGGCCACCTTCTCGGGGTCGACGACTCGAACATCACACGCTTCCAACGACGCCAGGGTCGCGACCCGGGTGCTCCGATCTCCGTTCATCTGCATGACTGTACAGATGACAGGATGAGGAGGCAAGGGGTTTCGTCGTGTGTGGCGCTGGTGGCCGTGGCCCGGTGCCGCGTGGCGGTCATCGCATGACCATGAGGAGGCCCGTGGCGTTGAAGCCGATGTGGATCGCGATCGGGAGCCCGAGTCGGCCGGTCGCTGTAGCGGCGACACCGAGCACCACGGCGAAGACGGCGAGTCCCGGGTACTCGATCGGCCGGAAGTGGATGAGCGTGAACAGCGCCGCTGTGACGGCGACCGCAACCGGCGTGCTCAGCCGCGAAGACAGCGCCCGTTGGATCAGACCGCGGTAGACGAGCTCTTCCACGATCGGCGCGCCGATCACGACGACCATGATCAGCAGGAACGTCGAGGCGCCACTCGCCCTGTCTGCGAGGTCCGAGGCGTTCTGTTGCACCTGGTCCTCGGCGAACCTCTCGGGCCAGATCGCCTCGAGTGGCAGGTACACGATCGGGATGATCACGAGCTGGCACAGCACACCGATGCCGACGCCGAACAGGTCTGCGCCACGGATCTGGAGTCCGTAGTCGGAGTCGAATCGGCCGCAACCGAACCGGCGGGAGGTGTACGCCATCGCGGACAACAAGCACAGCCAGACGGCCACCGTCGATGCCAGCACCAATGGGAGTGGAGCGTCGGAGGGGCGGCTGTAGGCGCTGGCCGCGACCACCGCGGTTGCCAACACCTGGCCGGCGATCCACGCGGTCGCCCATGTGATCAGCGCAACGGTCGGGGTGATCGACCGATCGCTTGGCCGCAAGAACGTCGGATCGGCGGACCCGCGTCGCGTGATGCTCACGGCGTCACGCCAGCGGCTGGACAGTACGAGGGCACGCTCCACCGGTTGCGCGGCGGCCTCGCGGAGTTCCGTCGCCAACGGTGCTGGAACTCGACAGACGAACCAGGTCACCAGTGGGGCATGCACCGTCGTCAGCTGCGCCGATCATGCTGACGCGCACGTCCGGCGGTTGGCACTGCCGGAGCATCGGGGCAGCCGTACTCGCCGTGACGTCGCTGCTGTCGTGTGCTGCGGATGGGAGCGACGGCCCGGACCTGCTGCGGCGTGCAGCAGCAAACGGGACGGCGGACGCGTGGACATTCGTCGACCGGCCCGACGCCGAACAGCTCCTCGAATGCGTCGCAGGCCTCGAGGCGGTGGCCGTGACCGTCGATCTTCGAGGAGCGACGCGGATGAGCATCGGGCGAGAAGACGGTGCCGATGTCGCGCTGTGGTTCGAGGAGGCCTCCTACGTGCGCGGCGGCGACCTGGGCGCATCCGAAACAACGTGGGTTCGCGTCGACCGCGAAGACTCCGAGACGGTCAGGCAGGTCGAGTCGGCTCTCGGTCCCTCGCTGTCGTCGTGGGTCTTGGCCGAGCAACCCCCACCGTCACCACGAGCAATCGTCGACTCCGCGCTCGAGTTCGCAAACCAGGTCGAGGTGCTTCGAACCTCCGAGTCCGACGACGCGACGACGGTCCGCGTCACCATCGACGAGGGCCGGGTCGCAGAACTCGCCGACACGCAAGCCGTCGGCTACCCGATGCTGACCTTCACCGTTGACGACGAAGCGCTCACCGCAGTCGCTGCGCATTCGGCTGAAGAGCCGGACTCGTTCGGGTTCCGGTGGGAGTACGAGCTCACCGCTCGAGTCGTGGACGACGTGCCGCCCGACTGGGCCGACGCCTCGACAATCGCCATCACCACACCGGACCAGCAAGGGAGAACATGTGAGATCGGGCCATGACACCCGCGACCATTCCGCACCGCCGCCTCGATACGGTACGAGACGGATGAACCCGTTCCGAGTTGCGTACGTTGCGCCGTTGGCGATGCTCGCTGCGTTGGCGGCAGGGTGTGCCGGCGGCGGCGATACCGCCAATGAGCCGGGATCCACGCAACCTGGCGTGGCTGCCGATCTGGTCGAGCTCGACGGGGTTCGTTTCGACGTTCGCCGCGACCCTGGTTGAGGCTGTTGCACCTCGTGGGTCGTGTACCTACGCACGCATGGCGCCATGGTCGAGATGACCGATGATCCCGAACGAGCAGCGTTCCGTCAATCGAACGGCATCGGCGACGAGGCGGCGTCGTGCCACACCGCCGAAGTCGAGGGCTACCTGATCGAAGGCCACGTTCCCGCAGAGGCGATCGCACGGCTGCTCGCTGAACGACCCGATGCGGTGGGTTTGGCGTTGCCGGGGATGCCCGCCGATTCGCCTGGCATGGGTGGCGACGAGGAGGCGTGGGCTGCGCAGCCGGTCGTGTTGGTCGGCGCTGACGGTTCGTTGACGGCCTGGGAGTACTAACCCGACGCTCATCGCGTCGGGTGGTCGGTCAGCGGTTGAGGCCGAGTCGTTCGACCGCTTGGGAGTACTCGACGGTCTCGATGCGCTGGTTGTAGGCCATCTTTTCGGCGAACGTCCGGATGTCGGAACGTTGCGCGCTCGTGGCTGCAGCGTCGGCCATGTGTGCGCCGCCGATGTGGTGGTCGCTCATGATCTGGAAGAACAGCCGGTCGGCATGGGCACCGGTTGCGTCGGCGAGCTCGTCGATGGTTGCCGGGTTCTGCATGCCCGGCATCGACGCGACGTCGGTCGGCATGCCCATCCATGCCATCGCTGCCCGGTCGGGGGTGCCGCGGGTGACGCCTGCCTGTTCGAGCCAGTCGTCCATCCGGATGATCTCGCGTTCCTGGAACATGATGACCTCACGCGCGTACGCGGCGGCGTCACCGTCGGGGTTGTTGTCGAGGTAGGTGTTGGAGATCAGCAACGCCTGCTGGTGGTGGTCGATCATGTCTTGCAGGAACCCGATGTCAGCGTTGCCGAACGGCTCGACGGTGTCCTCCGCAGTTGCCCACCGGGCGGCGGCGCCGAACAGCACGGCGAGCACCGCCACCGCGAACAAGACGCCCATCCCGAGCAGGATTCGCCGCATCGCAGCGTCGGAGATCACCTCGTGCTCGGCGAGGCCGTCGTGTTCGTCGCGGTCAGGTCGGATGTCGAGCCGGTTCATCCGTCGGCCGC
>DMQJ01000101.1 GCA_003455715.1 Acidimicrobiaceae bacterium
CGGCGCATGGTGACGGGCCAGGGTGGCGCGTTGCGTCGCGGCCCGCTCCGCGCTGGTGCACGGCTTGCCCATCTGGCGTGGGCGGTGCGTCCGCTGTCGGGGCTGCGGCGCATGGTCTTCCTCGCTGTGCTGTGCGGAGCGCTGCTCGCCGGCGCGGTGCCATTCACCGCTCGCCCCGCACTGCTGGTGGGCCTGTGGTTGCCTGCCTTCTGTTACACGTCGCTCGGCCTCGCACTCCTCAGCGGGTGGACGTTGCGACCTGGCGACCGAGCCCGCTGGTCGTTGCATACGCTCGGTCCAGCCCTGTCGAGCCTCGGCGGCCCGCACGCGGTCACGGCTCCTCGCCAGGCGGTGCTGGCGTCACCCGCCGCTCCGTACGGTGCAGGGCTCACCTTGGCGGTGGTGGCCCTCAGTGTGGTGCTCGTGCTGCGTGCCCTCAGCGAGCGAGTGACGCACACCCTCGGCGAGCTGTCGCAAGAGCATCTGATGGGTCTGCTGGTGGTGAGCCTGTGGACGCTGGCCCTGTCGCTCGATCTGTTGCGTGTGCTGGCACGGCGCGCCCAACTGCGTCGTTCGCCGCGTGTGGTGGCGGCGATGCCGGCCAGCCTCGGTGATCGTGCGGTGTCGGTGGTGGATGTCACGCCACTCGGCGCCGGTGTGTTGAGCACCATGCCGGTGGCGGTGGGTGAGCACATCGTGCTCGCCACCTCGATCTCCACCCGAACCGGGGTGACCGACGTGACCATCCCGTGCGTGGTGCGCAATGCAGTGCCTCGGGGTGCAGGCGAGTACCGCATCGGTGTGGAGTTCGGGCCGCTCGAGGGCAGCGCCGCCGACGCCCTCGCCGAGTTCTGCTCGATCGAGCCGATGTGGGAGCGCATGGGTGCGCTGCCCGGCCGGTCCATCACCGAAGCCCGAGAGATCATCTACCTCCCAGAGCCTGAACCCCTCGGCCCCGGCAAGGCCGCGGTACGGATCGCCGCACTCGTGGCGGTGGCCGGAGCCGTCGGCAGCTCCATCCCCGGGACGGTGGAGGCGGCAGGAGCGACCACCCATCGACTGGCCGGCGTGGTGGTGGAAGCGGTGGCGCCGACCGACCCCGCGCCGACCGACCCCGTGCCGATCGACACCGGAGTGCCCAGCGACTCCTTGGTGGATACCGACGAGCCGATCAGCAGCCCCGACACCACCGAGGCGGCGGTGGTCGAGTCGGCCGTGCCTGTGGGAGTGCCTGGCGCCATCGTGGTGGTCGTGTGCGCAGAAGCACCCGGCAACGACGGTGTGTGGGGTACCGCCGACGACGTGTACGGCACCCCGCTGACCGTGGAGACCGACGCCGACGGCACCTACTCGGTCGACATCACGGGCGAGGCATGTTGGGCCACCGTCGCACCGCCGGTGGGCTTCGAACCCGTCGACCCGGAGGTCGCGGTCGACCTGGCACCGATCGACCTCTCGCCGTCGAGTGGGCCGGTGCCGACGGTGGTCGAGGTACGCCGCGTGGCGGCGCCGTCGCCCGCCCGGGGAGCACTCGGCGACCGGGTGTGGCTCGACAGCAACCGCAACGGTCTCCAGGACCCTGACGAGGACGGTGTGGCCGGTGTGCAACTGACCTTGCTCGACCCCGACCTGCGCGTGGTGGCCCGAGCGGTGAGCACCGCCGACGGTACCTTCCAGTTCGACGGCCTCACCGATGGCGAGTATGTGCTCGTGGCCAGCGACCTGCCGGACGGCCTCGCCTTCGCCCCGGACGCCGCTGGCGACGACGGGACCGACAGCGACGTGCACCCGGTGACCGGCCGTTCCGCGCCGGTGGAGATCGTTGCCGGTCGACGGTGGGACAACGTCGACGTGGGCGTCACCCCCCTCCCGGCCGACACCGCGACCGCACCTGCAACACCTGCGACACCGGCGTCGGCCGACCCCGAGCGGGTGTTGCCCGAACCAGCCGCCAGCGACCTTGCTCCGACCCCGAAGGCCGACTCGGCACCGCTCGCGGCAGTGGTACTTGCTCTGGCCGCGTTGCTGGCAGGCAGCATCCTGCTCGGCCTGGTGTCGCCCCTGGTGGCGTCGCGCCGCCGCTCCCGGCACGTCTCCGGCCCTGCCCTGCGTCGACCACCCGAGTGAGACCCAACCCACCCGAGTGTGACCCGACCCACCCGAGTGAGAGGCCGCAACGGAGTGCCCACTCGCCTCCCGGGGCGCGAGTGGCCACTCGGGTCCCGGCCGGCACGCACCGTGCCGCCAACGTCGGTCAGACTCGCCCGCCTACTGATGCATGCTCGCAGTGCCGCTTTTCGCTGCGTGCCGCCAGGGGCGTACGCTCGCGGGTATGACCACTCCTGTTCGTGTCGCCGTCACGGGTGCAGCCGGCCAGATCGGCTACAGCCTCCTGTTCCGTATCGCCTCGGGTTCGATGCTCGGCCCCAACACTCCCGTCATCCTGCAGATGCTCGAGATCACCCCGGCGTTGAAGGCGCTCGAGGGTGTGCGCATGGAGCTCGACGACTGCGCCTTCCCGTTGCTTGCTGGCGTGGTGGGCACCGACAACGCCGACGAGGCGTTCGGCGACGCCGACGTGGCCCTGCTGGTGGGCGCCATGCCGCGCAAGGCCGGCATGGAGCGCAGCGACCTGCTGAGCGCCAACGGTGGCATCTTCAAGCCGCAGGGCGAGGCGCTGAGCCGTAGCGCCAAGCGCGATGTGAAGGTGCTGGTGGTGGGTAACCCGGCCAACACCAACGCGCTCATCGCCCAGCAGAACGCCAAGGATCTCGATGCGAGCCGCTTTACCGCGATGACCCGCCTCGATCACAACCGGGCGCTCACGCAACTGGCGCAGCGCACCGGCACCACGGTGAACGACATCACCAACATGACCATCTGGGGCAACCACTCGGTCACCCAGTTCCCCGACCTGTACCACGCCAAGGTCAACGGCAAGAACGCCTACGACATGGTCAACGATCACGCCTGGTACGCCGACGCCTACATCCCCACGGTGGCCAAGCGTGGCGCCGCCATCATCGAGGCTCGCGGTGCGTCGTCGGCCGCTTCGGCAGCCAACGCTGCGGTTGATCACATTCGCTCGTGGGCGCTCGGCACCCCCGAGGGCGACTGGGTGAGCATGGCGGTGCCCAGCGACGGTTCGTACGGCGTGCCCGAAGGCCTCATCTCGTCGTTCCCGTGCGTGTGCAAGGACGGCAACTACGAGATCGTCCAGGGCCTCGACATCAACGAGTTCAGCCGCGGCAAGATCGACGCGTCCGCGGGCGAACTTGCCGAAGAGCGCGACGCCGTGAAGGAACTCGGCCTCATCTGACCCCAGGTCTCACCCAAAGTCGGCGCTGAGGCCGCGCACAGCGTGGTCTTCGCGCCGACTTTGGTTTTTGGGGGTCAGTCGAAGCGGTAGCGAAGTTGGTCGCCCGAGTCGTCGACTGCGGCTTCGCCCGACAGGCGCAGGTGCTCGAGGTGGGCGTACGTCTCGCTCTCGGCCATCGGGCCCCACGACCGCTCGGCGAACAGCACCTGCATGTACTCGTGCACGGTGCCCTGGCCGAGTTCGCCCGACGCGGCGCGCAGCTTCTCAAGCCGCTCGTGATGATGGCGCTTGATGTCGTCGGCGCGGCCTGCAAGGTCGGTGAAGGCCAACCCGTGCGCGGGGAGCACCGTGCGCACACCATCGAACGTCTTCATCCGGTCGAGGCTGTCGAAGAAGTCCTTCAGCGGGTCGATCGTGGTACCAAGGCCGGAGATGTGCGGGGTGATGGTGGGCAGCACGTGGTCGCCGCTGATCATCACCCCGGCCGCTGGGTCGAACAGGCACAGGTGGTCGATGGTGTGGCCAGGCGTGTGCACGGCCACCCACTCGCGGCCGCCGAGCTCGAGCACCTGCGCATCTTCCACCCGCCGAGTTGGGGTGGGGGTGGGAAGGAACTTGCCGGCTGCCTTGCGCATCGCCCAGTAGCGCAAGCGGCGGCTGCGAGGCATCTGATGGCGCTCGCCGCCCCACGGCGTCACCTTGCCCAGCGGACCGGGGCTGAGGTTCTGGCCGCGAGCCGACTCCACCAGCGCCTTGGCTGGGCGATCGGCGAGTTCCATGTCGTCGGCGCTCTCCTGGTCTTCGGCCTCCGGGTCGAGGAAGGTGCGGAACGAGCGGTGGGTGATGATGTCGGCGCCGAACTTGCGGCGGAACCTGCCCGCCTGCCCGAAGTGGTCGGGGTGTGAGTGGGTGACGGCCACCGAATGCACTCGTTCGAGAGGCAGACCGGCGGCGGTGAGGCTGCGCTGCAACGCCTTCCAGGTGGAAGGGCCCGGCAGGCCGGGGTCGACCAGCGTGATGCCACGCGAGTCTTCCAGCACGTAGCAGTTGACGTGCCCGAGACCCGGCAGCGAGATGGGGAGCTGTAGCCGCAAGATGCCGGGGGCCACCTCCTCCACGCCGTCGCGCGGCGGCTGGCGTTCTTCGCGGACCGAGCCGTGCGCGTGATGGTGGTGATGGGTCACCCCGCATTCGTAGCGGAGTGGGCGCCGTTCGCCGAAGTCGCACGGCGGGTGAGGTGGTTAGTCGGCGGTGGCGACTTCGCAGGCGACTTCCATCATCCGGTCGACGCCTTGCTTCAGCTCGGCGTCGCTGATGCGCTCGGCTTCCTTCTCGCTGGCGATGATATCGCTGATGGTGGCGATGCACAGGGTGTCGACCTTGTGGAGCGCGCCGAGCGTGTAGAGCACCGCGGCCTCCATCTCGACGGCGAGGTGGCCGCGGTCCTTCCAGCGCTTCATGATGCCGTCGCGGGGGTCGTAGAAGATGGCCGACGACACGATGGGGCCCACGTGCACGGTGGCGCCCTTCGCCCGTGCGGCCGCGACGGCGTGCTCGACGAGCGAGTAGGTGGCGGTGGGTGAGTGCTCGTCGCCGCCCAGCATCTGGCGCACGATCTGATCGTCGGCGGTGGCGCTGATGGCCACCACCGTGTCGGCCATGCGCAGGCCCTCGGCCAGACCACCCGCAGTGCCGACGCGCACCAGACGAGTGGCACCCAACTGGATGAGTTCGCTGTAGTAGATGGCCGCGCTGGCGCAGCCCATGCCGGCTGCCTGCACGCTGATGGGTTTGCCCTTGTACGTGCCGGTGAAGCCGAGTGCCCCGCGTTCTTCGTTCACCAGGCGGGCACCCGGGTCGAAGAAGGTCTCGGCGATGTACTTGGCGCGGCGCGGGTCGCCCGGGGTGAGCACGGCGGGGGCGTAGTCGCCCTGTTCGGCACGAATGTGGATCGGCATGCGGGCCAGCGTAGACCGATCCGGCGCCGCGGGCTTGGGGACCTTCGGCCCTGACCCCGGCTGCGACCCTTCTGCAATAAAGAGAGTTAGCAAACGCTTTATTGAGGAGGACGGATCATGACCGAACAACGATCAGGCGATGGGTGGTGGGTGACTTCGTTCGTCATTGGCATCGTTGCGCTCATCGTCGGCGTCATCGGCATTGCGCTTGCAGCGGGCGACAACGAGTCGCGGAGCGCTGCCGCAGCCGGTGGCGGCACTGGCGGCCAGACCGAGTTCGACGTGACGCTTGCCGACATCAGCGTGTCGCCGCGCAGCATCGACGTGCCCGAAGGTCAAGTGGTGACCCTGCATGTCACCAACACCGGCGTGATGGATCACGACCTGAAGGTGAACGGAGAGAGCGGCACCCGCATGTTGAAGCCTGGAGAGAGCGAAACCATCGTGGTCGGCCCGTTCAGTGCGGCAACGTCGGCCTGGTGCACCGTGCCGGGCCACCGAGCGGCTGGGATGGAGATGGCCATCAACGTGGTCGGCGGCACTCCGGCAGGGCCCGCTCACGAGGGTTCGTCGGCCGGTGGCAGCTCGGGTGGCTCCGGCGCCGGATTCGCCACCATCG
>DMQJ01000121.1:0-278 GCA_003455715.1 Acidimicrobiaceae bacterium
GCGGCGGCGCGGCCGAGGTCGTCGTGTGGGGTGGCGCCGAGCACCGTCACCGTGCCGTGCTCGTGATGCCCGGCCCGAGCGGCCACGAGCGGCAGGTACTCGGGTTGCACGTCGCCGTCGCGCGTGATGAGCGTGTTCATCGTGTGGTTCACCCACTCGATGACCGGTGATGCGCTGCGGAAGTTGGCGACGAGGTGCGCTGTGGTGGCGCCGAGTTGGTCGCGTGCACGGAGGAACTGGCCGATGTCGGCGCGGCGGAAACGGTAGATGCTCTGCTT
>DMQJ01000121.1:455-930 GCA_003455715.1 Acidimicrobiaceae bacterium
GCGGAAACGGTAGATGCTCTGCTTCGGGTCGCCCACCACGGTGAGCCGGCCGGGGAGCGGAACCAGTTGTTCCCAGCTCGCAGGCTGGTCGTCGGGTGCCGCGGTGATGCGCACCGCCAGTTCGAGCTGAATGGGGTCGGTGTCTTGGAACTCGTCGAGCAGGAGGTGCGTGTAGCGGCGGTGCAGCTCGCGGCGCACGGCGGCATTGGCCGCCAGCAGCCGTCGGGCGAACACCAGCAGGTCGTGGAACTCGAGTTCGCCGGCGCGGCGGCGTTCATCCACCGAGCGAAGGGTGAAGTCGCGCAGCAACGCACCGAGGGTGAGCCGCCGTTCGTCGTTGCAGAGGGTGAGGAACTCGCCTGCGGTGGAGGCGAGGGCAGCAAGAGCCTCGCGGAAGGCGGGGAGCGCTGCGTCGGTGCCGTGGAACTTCTTCCATACCGCGGCGTTACCTTTGCGGGCAAAGGTGAGGGTGCGC
>DMQJ01000121.1:1066-3666 GCA_003455715.1 Acidimicrobiaceae bacterium
ACTTCTGGGGCTGCGTTGTTGCGGGCAAAGGTGAGGGTGCGCCAGTTTTCGGCCATCCGCAGCAGCTGGCCGAAGGGCGCCGCGGCGACACGAGTTGCGTGGCGGGCGAACTCCGATGGCACCTCGGCCTGCTTGTCGTCGGGCGGAGCCTGGAACGCAGCGATCGCAGCGCACGCCCGCTCGAGCTTGCTTCGCCAGGCCACGTCGTCGACAGGAGCGGGCAGGGTGCTGCCCACCCGCTCGTCGACGAGGTCCCAGTTGGCTTGGAAGTCGTCGGCCATGCGTCGCACGCCGCGTTCGACCCCGAACTTGTCGTACTGGCACAACTCGACGAGGCGGGCCGATGCAACGTCGTCGAGCAGGCCCTCCAGGAAGTCGGTGAATCGTTCGTGGAACGCAGTGGCGCTTTGCACTTCGTCGAGCACGGTGAAGCGCGGGGGCAGCTCGGCCTCCACGGGGAACTCGCCGAGGATGCGACGAGCGAACGCGTGCAGGGTGCCGATGGGCGCACGGTCGAGGTCGACGAGCGCGTCGCGTGCCGCCTGTGCTCGCTCGGCCGGTTCGTCGCCACCGGTTGCGGCTCGGGTGAGCTGTTGGCGTACCCGGTGGCGCAGCTCGGCGGCAGCCTTCTCGGTGAAGGTGATGGCGGCGATGCTGGCGATGGGCACCCCGCTGAGCACCAGGTTGGTGACCCGCCCGACCAGCGCGGTGGTCTTGCCGCTGCCTGCCCCGGCTTCGACGAACAGGGTGTGCCCCAGCCCTTCCGTCACCAACGTGCGTGCGGCCTGGTCGGGGGGCGCCGGCGGGGCAACGCCGGCCGCTGCTTGCACGGGCGACGGCGGCGTTGTGATGGCGAACAGATCGAGCTGTTCGTTCACTCCGGCACCTCCTCGGCGACACCGGGGCCAAGCAGGGCTGCGACGCGCGGGTCGGCCATCTTGCGGTCGGTTTGCACCCACAGTTCGGCGGTGCCCAAGCCGTCGGGGTCGCAGTAGGGGCAGCGGATGAACGAGAGGCGGTACTGGGCCTTCTCGGGCCGGGCCACGAACACTCCGGAGCGGATGCCGTCGATGATGTGGGTGAGGGCTGTTTCGACGACGGCACGGTTGTGCGCACCAATGACGCTGCCGACGCGTTTGTAGCCACCGACACCGAGGAAGCCGTACTCGGCGGTGACGGGTGTGTCGGCGGCGGCACCGACGAGGGCGCGAGCAGCCGCCGCGTAGGCGGGCAGCTGCAGTCGGCTACCACCAGCGGTGGGGTCGGCGTCGGTGATGTCGCGGTAGGAGTTGGCGCTGCCGGTCTTGTGGTCGGTGACCACCAACGAGCCGTCGGCACAGCGGTCGATGCGGTCGACGAATCCGCGGAACTGCACCGCCGTTCCGTCGGCCATCGCCAAGGTGGCGGGTGGCACGTCGCCGAAGCCAAAGCGGTGCTCGGAGGCGAGCACGGTGGCGCCGCGCTCGGCCACGAACTGGCCGTCGACACGCAGCCAGTCGACCAGTTCGCCGCGCTGGCGGTCTTGCTCGGTGTGCCAGAACGCCGTGCGCCCGACCAACCCGAGCTGCTCGAGTCCTTCGGCTGCGTCGGCGAAGCAGGCGAGCAGTGCGGTTTCGTGGGTGGGCGACCAGCCGTGCGGGCCGGGCTGGGGCAACACACCGGCGATGACCTGGCGGTGGAACCGGTCGAGTGCTTCGTGCACCAGGTTGCCGCGGTCTTTCGGGGTGATCTGCAGTTGCTCGTCGGGCTGCTCGACGGGCTCGACCCCCAACACGTGCTGGATGAACCACGCATGAGGACACGACACCCAGCCCTCCAGCCGTGTGGGCGACATGGGCGCATTGCCGAGTGGGTTCAGCCCGAGCGACGAGACGTCGCCGTCGTACGGAGTGAAATCGGCCGATGCACGCGCAGCGATGAGCGGTGCGGCGCGGGCCAGGGCTGGCACGGAGCTCACCAGGGGGTGAGTGGCCAGCTCGACGCCTGAGGCTGCAGCATGCCAGAGCGCGCGTACCCGGTGCTGGGCGACGGTGGCGGGGAAGTGCACCGTGGCGAGCCCGGCAGCGAACGACGGCACTGAGCGGTGTGAGGCCGCGCCCGAGCCCGTCAGCTCGGCGAGTTCAGCAAGATCGGCGAGCCAGCGAGACGGCTGCCGTACTGCTGTGGCGCGCAGGTCGCCCCGGGGCCACAGCATGACCACCCGCTGGGCCCCGGCAACCGCAGCCCACAGTTGGTGACGCTGCTCGGCCAGCCGATCGGCGTCGACTGGCAGCGCCCCGTTGGTGAGTGCACGATCGTGGTCGGTGAGCAACGCCTCCGGTGGCGGGGGAGCGGGGAGCACCCCCTCACACGCGCCCACCACCACCAGCAGGTCGACCGTATGGCCGACGACGAATGCCAGCGGGCCTGCTTGCACCCCTGCGCCAACGCGACCCACGCGGCCGGGGGCGTTCGACAGTTCGGCCTCCAGCGTGGCCGCCACCACCTCGCGGGTGACCGGCCCGGTGAGCCCGTCGAGGTGAGAGAGCCGGTCGAGAGCGGCCTGCACCCGGCCGTGGGCATCGAGTTCGTCCGGCGGGAGGGCGGCGAGGCCTCGCTGG
>DMQJ01000010.1 GCA_003455715.1 Acidimicrobiaceae bacterium
CCTGGCAGCACACCGCACAAGCGTCAGCCGGCCTGCTCCATGGCCCGTTGGGCGATGACGTCGTTCCTGATGTAGTTCCCGCGGAGCGTGGAGTTACCGATGACCAGCACAACGTGGCCTTCTGGCTTGACCTTCCGATGAAGCTGCATCGCGAATCCGCAGCAGTCCTCAGCGAACCGTTCGAGCATCGGGCGCTTGAGCACGGACTTGTCAATTGCCTCCGACTCGATGATGTCGACGATCCCCATCACAGCGTCCGACGCTGCTCGACCGAGCCCCCGTTCGGCTCCAATGCTGGAGCTCCGGCGAACGCGAAGGTCAGCGATCGTGTGACCGAACCATACCAACGCCAACTTGTGGCCACGCAGGTAGTCAAGGGCGTTGAGATATGGCGGCGAGGTAACTGCCAAGTCCGCCGAACCGTCGGCCACCATAGTGAGTTCACGGGCGTCGCCGAGCTCGACCTGACCTGTTCCCTTCAACTCGCGCTGCGCGAGCATTCGGGAGAGCTGCCTCGCGGAACGTCGAAACCCTTCGAGCACGTCGTAGTCGGAGTCGGTGCGAACGCGATGTGGCCGGCTGTGTGCGGTGTCTGCCGCGAGCGACGCTTGCGAACTCTTCGTGACGATGATTCTGCTGATCGCGAGTCGCAGCGCAAGTTGCACCTCCGGGTCGTCGAGGCCCGCGATCGCTGTCGTCAAGTCGACCAACTGACGCCTTTGTTTGGGTGCGAACCAGTAGTTGACGAACTCGTCGGTCTCGGCGTCGTCGCTCCACGGCGCTGTGCCTTCTACCTTCTCCGCTACCGTGGCGACGTCTTCAGCCCTGGCAGCCATCGCACACCCATCGATCTTCGTGACGGTCAACGTTGACATCATGACCGCGAGCGGATCGATGTCGACTCCGACCGCATTGTGACCGAGCTGAAGCGCGGCCGCGAGCACCGTACCCGACCCGCACATCGGGTCGAGCACCGTCAAGGCCGACCCGGCCGACTGGTGAGGAATCGCATGGAGGGCGATATCGGGAGCCATCCTCGCTGGGAATGGATGGATTGTACGCGCGCTCACTCACCCTCCCCGTTCGGCCTGGCAGGCGAATCGTACTGGGTCAAGTCAGGGTCGGTTGATGATAGTTCCACACGTCCCAGCCGAAGGCTCTCCCATATGCCCGGTGCGGTGCGTCGGGGTAATCAGCGCCCGAACTGTGTGCAGTCCTTCATCGCGCCTGAACGCGGGAGGGTCGTCCGCCGTTGCACCTCCCGCGCCCGACCCCGACGGGACAGCAGAGTCACTGCCGATCGCCGGAAGATCGTCGGCGGGGCCGATCGGGTCGTGGCCGGAGCGGTGGTGAGCAGGGCGTCCCTACGTGTATCCGTGGTGACTAGGGATGTCTCGAAATCGAAGTGGGGTGAAGTCGAGCAGATCCCTAGTTTTGACCTAGAAATGTATGGAAACGGTGACACGAGGCGGAATCGCCGACTTGCGTAGCCTCTGGTCACGACCACAAGAACGCGCCGGATCACGCCAGGAAAACACGAGACGCTGAGCCACACGATCTTCGAAGGCACGAGCGAGATCCGGCAGCTGGTGATCGCCCGCGCGATCTCCGGCCTGCGTATCGAGTAGGCGATTTTGCGGCCGGCGTCGGCGCCGGCGTCGGCCCGGAACGGGCGCCTCCCTCGCCGCGCTTCACTTCATTCCGATTTCGATCGACAACTCAGCGTCGGCAACCGTCGCGTGCAGGGCGCCAGCCGCATCCTCGGGGCGGTCGCCGCCGACGTCGCCAAGCACGCGGTGTGCGACGTGCTGATCGCCAACACCACGTTGCGTCCGGCAACTCCCGCTCGCTGAGGGCGGGTTGACGCATCCCGCCTTCCTCTGCGATCGCCGAGGCCGCGGCGCCGCTGTTTCCGCATTGAAGGAATCGACAATCGAAATCGAACTGAGGTGAACAAGGCCAATGAGCCAGCGACCACTGCTCTTCCTTGACGTCGATGGGGTGGTCAGCCCGTTCGGGGGTGGGCCTCCACCGGGATACCGACGCAGTGAAATCGATGGGTATCAGGTGACCTGGAGCCCGTCGCACCGGCACGAGTTCGCTGCGCTCGCTGAGATGTTCGACGTCGTGTGGGCAACAACGTGGGAGCACAAGGCCAATGAGGCGATCAGTCCCCTGTTGGGTCTACCGCGCCTCCCGGTGGTGGAGTTCGGTACGTCTCGCTCCGGCGACACCTGGAAGCTGGCCAAGGTGGCCGAGCGCGCCGGAGACCGACCCCTCGCATGGGTCGACGACGAGCTGTTCGCCGATGCCCGCGCTTGGGCCGAGCAGCGGGAGCCGGCGACGTTGCTCCTGCGTCCGTCTTCATCGGTAGGCCTCACGGACGAGCACTTCGCAGAGCTGCAAGCGTTCGGCCGAGCGATGAACGAGGCCGACGACGGAGCCACCTAACCTCCACCCATGCCGAAGCTGACCGACGACGAGACCAATGAGTTCCTGCACGAGCGCGGTCACCTGGCCCGCATCGGCACTGTCGACGACGACGGGTTTCCTCGTGTGCTGCCCCTGTGGTTCGTGGTGGAAGACGGCGCGCTGCTGTTCACCCCGCGTGCGCCAGCGGTGATCTGGCGCAACCTGCAGCGCGACCCGAAAGTGGGCATCTCGATCGACGAAGAGGCTGCACCCTGGCGCAAGGTGACGCTGCAGGGCACGGTGGAGGTGCGTCACCAGCCGGGCGACGACGACGCGTGGCGCGACATCTACCGTCGCATCGCCAAGCGCTACGTGGCCGACGCGTCCGCGGACGCGTACGTCGACGGCACCGACGACCAGCCCCGCGCCCTGTGCGCCGTGCGGCTCGACGCACCCACCACCCGCATCTCGTCGTGGCGGATGCCGGTGAGCGGCGAAGACCCGAGCGGCATCTGGGCCACTCGCTACTACCTCCCCGGCACCAAGTGGCGACCGTAACAACTCGATGACGCGGCACGGCCGGGCCCTGCGAGTGCAGGACCCGGCCGTGACACGGAATCGGAGACGTCGAGCCGACTTACGGCTTCGCGGTCAAGGTGTAACCCATCGCCTGCAGTGCAATCTCCAGCGACGCGTACGGCCCGGGGCTGTTCACCCGAGCGACGTTCGCACCCCCCAAGACGAGCTCGAAGCGGAACCACGCGTGGGGGCCGTTGAGGATCTCATCGGTCCCGCTGAACCACACCACCCTCTCCGCCTCGTCGGCGACGTCAACGTGATGGTCGAGCGTGATCTGCGGATCGCCATTCGGATCGGGCAGCAGCACCAGGCGAATCCCGGCGATCGGCTCGAAGCTAGCAACGAAATTGGCGAAACCGCTCGCGCTGGCGCCGGCACCAGCGCCGTAGCCCATGATGACGATGTCGGTGCCACCGGAGCCGTAGAACGTGGCCGGCCACGACTGTACTCCGAAGGTGCCCGCTGTTGCGCTGCTGCCTCCGCCTCCACCTCCTCCGCCAACTGTCGTAGGTGTTCCGGCGCCGGCGCAGGTGCCGACGAATGCCAGTTCATAGTCGCCGCCAGAGAGGGTGATGTCGACGGTCGACGACTGATTGCGGAGTAGGCCGTTGGCCACCAGCTCGGCCTCGGTGACGTACTCGCCGCGTTGGGCCATGTTGGCTTCCTGGGCGGTTTCCAGGTTCTTCCACTCCGCCGCGCAGGCGGATTCTTCGCCTTGGTCGGTGATGCCGCGCACGGCAAAGACCGTGATGGTGGCAAGCACCCCCAGGATGACGATGACGATGAGCAGCTCCACCAGTGTGAAGCCGCGATCGTCTCGCCGTCGGTTGTCGGTTTGCATGGTTTCCCCGTCCTTTGCGTCGTGGGGTTCGGACAACGCCGGTCGGTCCACCTGCGCGAATCGTCAATCGGCCACTCTGCGCGCGACATGAGGAACCTGAACAATCTCTTGACCCTCGGGACAGGCAAACGGACCGGCCGGGTTGCCCCGGCCGCCTGACGCGGCACGGCCGGGCCCTGCAATGCAGGACCCGGCCGTGAAAACGAGTCCCTCACGCCCTAGGGCGTCGGCGTGAGAGGAAGCAACCAGTTCGAGAGCTGCTGCGGGAGGCTCCCCACCTCAGGAGGAGTTGGTCCGACTCGGCCCACGAAGTCAATGTCCAAACCGAGGTAGAACCAGGCATCTCCCGATGCGCCGACAACGTTCTCGTTCCCGTCGAACCACACGACGTGCTCGACCCCGCTCGTGCGGAGCGCGTTGACGTGACTGGCCGAGATCACCGAGTCGCCGTTGGGATCGGGAAGCAGCAGGAGCTGAACCCCCGGGATCGGCTCGAAGTTGTTCACGAAAGCCTCGAAGGCATCCGTGCTCGCGGTGGCTCCTGATCCGTAACCCAACAAGAGGACTTGTGTGGGTCCGGTGCCGTAGGCCATCGCCGCCCAGCCGTTGAACGCGGTCACAAAGGGCGCTGTCCCGCCACCGCCCCCAACTGTCGTAGGTGTTCCGGCGCCGGCGCAGGTGCCGACGAATGCCAGTTCATAGTCGCCGCCAGAGAGGGTGATGTCGACGGTCGACGACTGATTGCGGAGTAGGCCGTTGGCCACCAG
>DMQJ01000289.1:0-133 GCA_003455715.1 Acidimicrobiaceae bacterium
CGGCGGCCATCTTGTAGAGCGCGTAGTTGCTCACCAACCGATCGATGCCGCCGCGTTCGTGCTCAAGCTGGCTCATCGTCTGCTTGAAGGCGGCACCCTCGGTGCCCACCAGGTTCTCCACCGGCACCCGCAC
>DMQJ01000289.1:418-560 GCA_003455715.1 Acidimicrobiaceae bacterium
ATGGGGCGCACCTCGATGCCTGGTGTGTCCATCGGCACGACGATCTCACTGATGCCGGCGTGGGGCGGGCCCTCCTGGCGGGTGCGGCAGATGAGGTAGCAGTAGTCGGCCACGGCGCCGAAGCTGGTCCAGATCTTCTGGC
>DMQJ01000289.1:797-5720 GCA_003455715.1 Acidimicrobiaceae bacterium
GTCCAGATCTTCTGGCCGTTGATGACCCACGTGTCGCCGTCGAGGCGGGCCGACGTGGTGAGGCTGGCCAAGTCGCTGCCCGAGTTGGGTTCGCTCATGCCGATGCACCACGTGGTCTCGCCCGCCACGATGCCGGGAAGGAACGCCGCCTGCTGATCGGCCGTGCCGTAGGCGAGCAGGCCGGGACCCATCTGCCGGTCGGCGAACCACGAGGCGCCGATGGGGGCACCGGCCTTGATCATCTCCTCGCCGACGATGAGGCGGTCGATGGCGGGACGCTGTGCCCCGCTGTAGGGGTTGTCGGGCCAGGTCATGCCGATCCAGCCGTGCGCAGCGAGCTCCTTGGAGAACTCTTTCGAGTAGCCGTTGATCCACGAGTCGTTGCTGCGGCCGAATCGAGCCACGGCGTCGGCGGCCACCCGGGCCGCTTCCTCACGGAGTGTTTCCTGCTCTGGGGTCCACGCGAAGTCCATCACCCCGGAGCCTACGGCGAGGCTTGCCCCGGCCGCCTGCCCAGCGGCTAGGGTGTACAAGTCTGATACAAGTCCGCCGGATCCGGCCGGCGGGTGGGCACGTGCAGAAGGGTCGAGCAATGTCGAAGATCAAGGTCAAGAACCCCATTGTCGAGATGGACGGCGACGAGATGACCCGCATCATCTGGCAGTTCATCAAGGACAAGCTCATCCTCCCGTACCTCGACGTGGAGCTCGACTACTACGACCTCGGCATCGAACACCGTGATGCCACCGACGACCAGGTCACCATCGACTCGGCCAACGCCACCAAGCGGCACGGTGTGGCCGTGAAGTGCGCCACCATCACCCCTGACGAGGCTCGCGTCGAGGAGTTCGGCCTGAAGAAGATGTGGAAGAGCCCTAACGGCACCATCCGCAACATCCTTGGTGGCGTCATCTTCCGCGAGCCCATCGTCATCTCCAACATCCCCCGCCTGGTGCCCGGCTGGACCAAGCCCATCGTCATCGGTCGTCACGCCCACGGCGACCAGTACAAGGCCACCGACTGGAAGGTGCCGGGGGAGGGCACCGTCACCATGACCTACACCCCGGCCGACGGCAGCGAACCGGTGGAGATGAAGGTCGCCGACTTCGGCGCAGACGGCGGCGTCATCATGGGCATGTACAACTTCAACGACAGCATCCGCGACTTCGCCCGCGCGTCGCTGCGCTACGGCCTCAACCGCAACATGCCGGTGTACATGAGCACCAAGAACACCATCCTGAAGGCCTACGACGGCTCGTTCAAGGACATCTTCGAAGAGGTGTACCAGACCGAGTTCAAGGCCGAGATGGACGCTGCCGGCCTCACCTACGAGCACCGCCTCATCGACGACATGGTGGCCTGCGCCATGAAGTGGGAGGGTGGCTACGTGTGGGCCTGCAAGAACTACGACGGCGACGTGCAGAGCGACACCGTGGCCCAGGGTTTCGGCTCGCTCGGTCTGATGACCAGCGTGTTGATGACCCCCGATGGCAAGACCGTGGAAGCCGAGGCTGCCCACGGCACGGTCACCCGCCACTACCGCGAGCACCAGAAGGGCAACAAGACCTCCACCAACCCGATTGCCTCCATCTACGCCTGGACCCAGGGCCTCACCTACCGCGGCAAGATGGACGACACCCCCGAGGTGGTGGCGTTCGCCGAAGCGCTCGAGAACGTGTGCGTGGAGGCCGTCGAGCAGGGCGAGATGACCAAGGACTTGGCGCTGCTCATCAGCAGGGACGCACCGTGGCTCACCACGGAAGACTTCCTCGACGCGCTGGATCGTCGCCTTCAGGCGAAGATGGCGTGATCACCGTCCGTCCGGCGCTGCCGGGCGAGCCGAGCCACAACCTGCAGCGTGCGGGCGAGATCGTTCGCGACGCGTACTTGCTGTTGCCCGACTACCCACCCGACCCGGAGTACGACGTGCTGTTGGAGCGGGTGGCCGATCGGCTGGCGCATGGCACGGTGCTGTTGGCGTTCGACGGCGACGTTGTGGTCGGTTGCCTCACCTTCGTGACCGAGCACGGCAGCGAGTACGACGATGTGGGCGACCCTGGTGGGGCGATCATCCGCATGTTCGGCGTGGATCGCACGAGGCAGGGCCAGGGCATCGGGGCCTCAATGTTGGAGTGGTGCATCGATACCGCTCGATCGATGGGCAAAGCGCGTGTGTGGTTGCACACCATCGAACAGATG
Source organism: Acidimicrobiaceae bacterium (assembly GCA_003455715.1). GTDB lineage: Bacteria > Actinomycetota > Acidimicrobiia > Acidimicrobiales > Ilumatobacteraceae > UBA668. The sequence goes on from DMQJ01000289.1 coordinate 2,997, forward strand.
GTGGCGGCGATCCGGTTGTACGAGCGTCGTGGGTTTGCCCGAGTACCCGAGCACGACCTGCCCTTCGACGGTGCCGTCGGCCTCGCCTACGCGCTCGACCTGTAGGTGCTGCTGGCGATTGACCGTTACTCGCGGTCGGCTGCCAGGTCGGCGACGTAGCTGTCGGCAAGGGCGGAGCGAATGACCGCAGGTTCGATGCCCCCGTCGATCTGGCAGGCGAGAATTTCGGCACCGTCGGGGCTGTCGGCCAACTCGGCCCAGGCCGCGGTGTCGAACATGCCGGAGCGAAGGAACGCCTTGGCGCAGTGGATGTAGGTGGTGTCGACCTGCACCACGATGGCCGTCTTCGGCACCTTCGGGAGTACGAAACCGCCGAGCACGTCAGGGTCGGTGGTGACCCACGCCGAGCCATTGACACGCACGGTCTCGCTCTTGCCGGGGGTAATGAGCAGTAGGCCAATACGCCCAGTGGCCACGATGTTCTCCAACGTGTCGAGACGGTTGTTGCCATTGAGATCGGCGATGGCCACGTGCCGAGGGCCGAGCACGCGGATGAAGCCGCTGTCGCCGCCGCGGGGCGAGGCATCGGCGTTGCCATCCGCGTCGAAGGTGGCCAGGACCGCGAAGCGGCAGCGCTCGATGAAGCGGATGGTGGCGGTGTCGAGTTGTGGGCGTTCCTTGCCGCGCACGAGCTCTGACGGTTGCCGATAGTGGGCGCGTAGGCCGTCGACGGAGTTGATGCGGTGCGGGTCAGCTGCGGTCACGGTCGCGACGCTACTTGAGGGGTGCGCGGGAGTTGCCGCTCTCCGTAACCTGAGCGGCGAATGCGTCTCGATGACTTCGACTACGAACTGCCGGACGATCGCATCGCCCAGCAGCCTGCCGAGCCGAGGGATTCGGCGCGCCTGTTGGTCGACCAGGGGAGCGCGGCGCCGCTGCATCGACGGGTGAGCGATCTCACCGACTTCCTGCGGCCCGACGACCTGCTGGTGGTGAACGACAGCAAGGTCATCCCTGCTCGGCTGCGGCTGTCGCGCGAGACGGGCGGAGCCGCAGAGGCGTTGCTGCTCGATCCACTCGACACGGAGCGCCGCACATGGGAGGCCATGGTGCGCCCCGCCAAGAAGTTGAAGGCGGGCGAGGTGCTGGTGAGCGGGGGAGTGCCGCTTGTGCGCGTCCTGCGACGCAGCGACGCTGGCGACACGATGGTGGTGGAGTTGGTGGGTGAGGGCGACCCACTCGACCTCTTGCAGGCGCACGGCGAGATGCCGCTGCCGCCGTACATCACCGGGTCCACCGCCCCTGCCGACCGCTACCAGACGGTGTACGCCAACGAACCAGCGTCGGCTGCAGCGCCCACAGCGGGGCTTCACTTCACGCCCGAGTTGCTCGATCGCATCAGGGCGATGGGCGTTCAGATGGCCACCGTCGAGTTGGTGGTGGGCCTCGACACGTTCAAGCCGGTGAGCACCGACGACCCACGAGAGCACCCGATGCACAGCGAGCGCTATCGGGTGCCCGACGCCACCTTGGAAGCAGTGCGAACCGCCCGCCGTGTGGTGGCAGTCGGCACCACGAGCGTGCGGGCGCTGGAGAGTGCCGCGACGTTCGGCGAACAGGAGGGCCGCACCCGGCTCTTCATTCATCGGCCGTACGCATGGAAGACGGTCGATGTGATGATGACCAACTTCCATCTTCCGCGCACCACGCTGCTGATGATGATCGACGCCTTCGTCGGCCCCCGCTGGCGCACCCTGTACGACATCGCCCTGGCGGAGCAGTACCGCTTCCTCAGCTTCGGCGATGCAATGCTGCTCGATCGGAGCCTGATCTAGATGCACCCGGTTCGCTTTGAGACACTTGCCACCGACGGAGCCGCACGCGCCGGACTCGGACATACTGCGCGTGGCACCTATCGAACGCCCTGCTTCATGCCGGTGGGCACCCGCGGCGCCATCAAGTACCTCAGTGCGGCCGACTACGAGCGGCTCGGCGCCGAGATCGTGCTCGGCAACACCTACCACCTCATGCTGCGGCCGGGGGCCGAGAGTGTCGCCCGCTTCGGCGGCCTGGGTAAGTGGGCAGCCTGGGGTGGGCTCACGCTCACCGACTCCGGCGGGTTCCAGGTGTTCTCTCTCGAACCGAAGGTCGACGACGACGGCGTCACCTTCCGCAGCACGTACGACGGCTCGAAGCATCGCTTCACCCCCGAGATCGCGGTGCACACCCAGGAACTCCTTGGCGCCGACATCCAGATGGTGCTCGACGTGTGTCCCCCGCTTCCGTCGCCCGATCATGTGGTTCGCCTGGCGGTGGAGCGCACCAGCGCCTGGGCGGCGCGTGCGAAGGCGGCTCACCAGCGCCCCGATCAGGCGCTGTTCGGCATCGTGCAGGGTGGAATCGACGAGGCGATGCGGGCCGAGAGCGCACAACGCACCGTGGAGGTTGGTTTCGACGGCTACGGCATCGGCGGGTTGAGCGTGGGGGAGACCCGCGAGCAGATGGTGCCGGCGCTCGCTGCCGCCATCCAGCACCTTCCCGTCGATCGGCCCCGCTACCTGATGGGCGTGGGCGACCCCGCGAGCCTGGTGGAGGCCGTAGCGCTCGGGGTCGACCAGTTCGACTGTGTGATGCAGACCCGTCTGGGGCGCCACGGCACCGCGCTCACCAGTGAGGGCAAGCTGCACGTGAAGGCGGCCCGCTACGCCGACGACGACGGTCCGA
>DMQJ01000216.1 GCA_003455715.1 Acidimicrobiaceae bacterium
GGTGACGATCACGGCGCTGAGCGACGACAAGCTGGGCAACCTGCTGGCGGCGGCCGAAACGGCCTACGGCGGCCCGATCACGCTGGCCTCGGGAGCCTCGTTCGGGTTCGACTACAACCCGGCGGGCGACCTGGTGCTCGACGGTGGTGAGACCTACAAGAACACCGTGACGGTCACGGGCAAGGACGACGAAGGCACCGAGGACTCGGACACCGACGACCACACGATCACGGGCACCGACGTGGCGCCGGCCATTGCGGTGGACAAGCTCGTCGACGCCAACGGCGACAGCATCTTCAGCGACGCCGAGTGGATGTCGCCGGGTAGCCACGAAGTGACGTTCAAGTACACGGTGACGAACACCAGCCTTGCCAGCACCGATCCGCTGACTCTCAAAAAACTGCTTGACGACAACGGGACGCCGGATGACGCCACCGACGACATCAACCTGTTGGCAGGATACGGAACGTTCAGCGGTGGAGACACCAACGATAACGGCCTGATCGACAGGGGTGAGAGCTGGGTTTACACCTATACGCAGACTCTCGACTTGGTGGACGGTGGGCCTCAGGATCCGCGCATCAACACGGTCACCGCCCAGGGAAAGGACGATGAGCAAACGCCGACCAACGAGGCGACCGATACGGCAACGATCCACGTCCTGACCCCGGGGGTCGTCACCAATTCCTCGCTGTGCGACTTCGGCGACACTTTCGATCTGGTGTTCACGCCGGACATGAAGAACTGGGGGACGACGCCGCACTACAAGCTGTCCGACAGCAACCCGGGGCAGTTCTACTACAACCTGTTCTTCACGCCGCAGGATGTGGGGGACTTTGATGGCGAGTTCGAAGCAAACGAATGGGTCACCATCGACATTCCCTACCCATTCGTCACGCAGGGCGCCAACCCGCTGCATGCCTACAGCAGCGTCACGACGAACGAGCACGGTTGCTTCGTGCCCGGAACCGAGATCTTCAACGGCGGTAGCGGGATGGCCTTCACGCTTGGTCAATACACGGACACGAACGGGGACGGCAAGGTCGGCTTCGGCGATACGTATTCACTCAAAGTCAATCTCGACCAACTGCCGGATGGATTCGTCTATATGAATATCCACCTCGACTACGGCCTCGAGAAGCAGAACGGCTGGACGAAGAGCGGCGAGAGTGCGATCAACGATCCCGCTGTCAATCCGGTCCTGAGCGGCATCAGCATCGTTGAGCCGACGTCCCACACCTTCAGTTCGAGCATCGACGGCACCGCCGACAACGACACCATCGTGAACGACAACGTGTTCAAGTCGGTCAAGGGCTTCGGCGGCATGGCGGAGATCAAGGGACTCGATGCCAACCGAGACGGGGATTTCCTGGACGCTGACGACATCACTTTCCCGGTTGCTGGCGCAAAGGTGGAGTTGTGGAACAAGGCGGGAACGACCAAGCTGGATACGGCTTTCACTGACCAGGATGGGTGGTACTTCATGCCGAACTTCGTGCACAAGGGCAAGACCACTGACTACATGGTGAAGCTCGTTGCCGACAGCGCCGGGGCAGATGGCATTACCTACGCCGCCGCCCAGAAGACCACGACCATCGGTGGCAGCGACAAGTTTGGCGAGGGCTACTTCTTCGTGGACGACACCACGGGAACCCCGGGCGTCGAGTTGGTCGGCATTGCGTCGCCGGAGGCCTTTGGCTGAGATCCGGATCTCCCTGGCCGACTTCGCGCTGACAGCCCATCGACCGGTCAGTGCGAGGTCGGCGTCCAGGGGAGCGGAACCAGCCGGGTGCTCGGTGGCGTGCCTTTTCGGGGGTACGCGGCCGGGAGCATTGCGGGGAACGCGGACCCCACCGAGCGTCCCGCTCGGTGGGGTTTCCTCTTTGCACGGTGTCCCGTTATCATGCGGAAGTCCGCTCGCAGGGCGGGCAGCAGTCGGGCCGCCGGGTTTTTCAACAGCACAATTGGAAGAGAACATGACCGAGAAGAAGAACCAGGGCGAGGCCGGGTCGACCCGCACACAGCGTGTCGACCTGGGGGTGCGGCTGCACCCTGCGGCGATGCCGGAGCAGCGCGTGTATTCAAATCTCACGGTGGTGCAGGCTGGACAGGGCGCGGTATTCGTCGACTTCGGCTTCGTCGAGCCGGCGGCGCTGAACGCAGTGATCCGCGCGGTTCAGACGGGGACCAACGCTCCCGACAACATCAGCGGGCAACTGTCCTGCCGGGTGGCGCTGAGCGTCGACGCGGCGGCACAACTCGCGCAGCAACTGGCGGCGGTGCTGAAGCCCAGGGCCGGCAAGCCGGCTGCGGCGACGGAGGCGAAGACAGCCGAGTCCTGAGCGCGGGCTGCCGTCGTCGGAATTGCCTCCCGCCGGCGAACAGCCCACTCTCGCCAGACGCCAGCCGCCATGCGCGAAAAGCTTCCTGTTCGTCCATCGCTAACCGACTCGCTGCTCCGCCAGGCGCTGCACGCTTGCCGCTCGTCGTTCGCCACCGCCGGCTTCTTCAGCCTGTTCATCAACCTGCTGCTGCTGCTGCCGGCGATCTACATGCTGCAGGTCTACGACCGCGTGCTCACCAGCAGCAGCGAGGCGACGCTGTTGATGCTGACGCTGATCACGATCTTCCTGTTCATCGTCATGGGCGGGCTGGAGTGGCTGCGCAGCCAGGTGCTGGTGGTCGCCAGCGCACGCTTCGACAACCTGCTGAGCGGCCGCGTGTTCGACGCGCTGTTCGCGCAGACGCTGTCGAGCGCCGGCAAGGTCGCTTCGGCCCAGCCGCTCGGCGACCTGCTGCAGTTGCGGCAATTCCTCACCGGCCCCGGGCTGTTCGCCTTTTTCGATGCGCCGTGGCTGCCGATCTACATCGCGGTGATGTTCCTCTTCCACCCCTGGTTCGGGGTGGTGGCGATCTTTTCGGCACTCGTCCTGCTCGGCCTCGCCATCTGGAACGAGGTGTCGACGCGCGACGACATCCAGCAGGCGAACAAGGAATCGCTCGAAGCCAGCAATCATACGCAGCGCAACCTGCGCAACGCCGAGGTGAT
>DMQJ01000374.1 GCA_003455715.1 Acidimicrobiaceae bacterium
GCGTGGAGTTCGGCTGACGCGAACAAGGCCCTCACGGAACGCCCCATCGACACAGCGTGGAGTTCGGCTGACGCGAACAAGGCCCTCACGGAACGCCCATCGATACAGCGTGGAGTTCGGCTGAGGAACCGTTAGGCGGCGAGAGCGGCGAGGCGGTCGGCGAGTGCGTGAACGGCACCGCCGATCCCTCGCCGCCCGTGGAGCGGACGATCGGTGTGCACCACCACCGACACCCTGCGGTCCGGGTCGAAGAGTGCGAGCGTGTGGGCTCCGTGATATCCGATCCAGTCCGGCCCGCCCGCTCCGCGCGGGAATCCCAGTACCCCTTCGCCAACACCATCGGGGCCGATGCTCCGGCGGAGATGGGCGACGAACCGCGGCCGCTCGACGGTGGCCGACCCGAGCCACGCATCGACGAACACGACGAACTCGCCCGCCGTGGTGAGCAGTCCCCCCGTGGAGCCCCCGGGGCGACCTGGCAGGGTGTGGTGCATCGATGAGCGATCCATGCCGAGTGGCCGAAGAACGAGCCGTTCGGTGAGCGCCTCGAACGACTCGCCGTACGTCTCCTCCAGCGCTTCCCCGAGGAGCAGACCGTTGGTGGAGCCGTACATGGTGTCAACCCCGGGGGCATGCAGCGGCGGCCGGGCGAGTGCGGCGGCAACCGCCAACTCGGGGGTGACCGGCGTTTCGCCGCCACACAACCCGGGCAAGCTGCGGTAGTCCACAATGCCGCTGCGATGGGCGAGGAGGTGGCGAATCGTCACCGTGGCGAACGGGCCGAGCGACCGCGTCAGGTATCGCTGAGCAGGCTGGTCGAGATGGAGCGTGCGGTCGAGCACGGCGATGTGCACGAGCGCTGTTGTCATCAGTTTGCTGGCCGACCACGCCCAGAACTCGTCGTCCGCATCGAGTTCTCCCGCTGCACCGACCCACTGCCGGTCGTCGAGGATCACACTGGCCACGACACCAGTCGCGCTGCGTGCGGCCTGCTCGGCCTGCTCGGTCTGCTCGGTCTGCTCGGCGATGAAAGCGGCGAGTTCACGGTCGAGTGCGTCGGAACACCCCAAGGCCGCTCCGGTTGCTCGCGGCGCGACGAAACCGTTCCTGTCCCACGCCATGAGGTGACGCCGCGAAGGTCTCCCCCACCCTCCCATGCCGCCCATTCTCGCAGTGCACCAACCTGTGGGCAGTGGTCGGGCATCCCGGAGCGTCAGCGGTCGAAGAGTCCGCCCGTTGGGGTGGCGAGGAACGCGCCGAGCGGGATGTGCTCCTGCTTCAGGAAGCCGCTTCGAGGCAGCATGCCCGAGCGCACGAGTTCGATCACTGCCGCCACGGAGCCGGCGGTGGTCCAGGCAATGGCGGTGGCGCGGCGACCCGCGACGTCGATGGGGTGGAACGCGCGCACGTACTCGCTGCGCCGCAACTGACCGCCCACCACACCCTCGGCGGCAACGTGCACATACACGACGTCGTTGTCGACCGGCGGCTTGGCGTGGGTGAGAATCTCGCCGGCCAGGTCGCGCCGGTCGCGCATGAGCAGCTCGTGGAAGAAGAAGTTCATCAGGTCCATATGACCCGGGTAGCGAATGGTCTTGTAGTCGATGTTGTCGACCACGCCGAGGTAGGTCTCACACATCGTGCCGAGCCCGCCCGAGGTGGTGAAAGCCTCCAGCTGGCGGCCTTCGACGATGAGGGTCTCTTTCCACTCCATCGACGACACGGTCTTGCGTACCCCGTCTTCGATCACTTCACAGTCGTTGAGGTACTCGTTCACCACACCTTCGGGCGACCAGTTGAACGCGTAGCCGAGCAGGCCGGTGGGGTTCTGGGGCAGGGCACCGACGCGCAGGCGTAGCGAGCGGCAGTGGTCGAAGCCGCCCACCAACGAGGCGCCGACGATGCCGACGAACCCTGGCGCGAGGCCACACTGCGGCGCCATGACGCCAGCCGACGTGGCGGCCATCTCGCGGATGGCGTTGGTGGTGGGCACGTCTTCGGTGAGGTCGAAGTAGTGAATGCCGAGGCGGTGGGCCACGGTGGCCACGCCCAGGTTGAGGTGGTAGGGCAGGCACGACAGCACCGCCTGCACACCGGCCAACTCATGCTCGAGCACCGCCGCCGACGAGACATCGGCCACGCGCACGGTGAATGGCGCCGCTCCGCGCAGTGGCCGGGCGTCGAGCCCGACCACCTCGAAGTCGGCCTCGTGCAACAGGGTGGCGGCCAGCAGACCGACCTTGCCGAGACCCAGCACCGCCACTCGTTCGAACGACATCTCTCCATTCTGGCACGTTCACTCCACCACATCGGAACGACGGAACGCACCTTCCGGGTATCGACGCACTTCTGGGGCTGAGTTGTTGCGATTTCCGCAACAGATCAGCCCCAGAAGCATGCGTGAGAAGGATCAGCCCCAGAAATCAGGGGTCAGTCGACGCGTTGGAGCACTCGGAGGCTGCCGGTGGCGCTCACCAACTGGAAGCGGCCGCTCTCGAGGGCTGGCTTGAAGATCTGCTCATACGGCGGGCGGCCACCGTCGGCGGGGTCGGGGAACACGTCGTGGATGGCCAGGGTGCCACCCACCGCGACGTGCGGGGTCCAACCCTCGTAGTCGAGCCGGGCCGGTTCCACGCCGTGGCCGCCGTCGATGAACAGGAACGCCAGCGGCGTGTGCCAGGCCTGTGCGACCGCGGGCGACTGGCCCACGACGGCCACCACCACGTCCTCCAGGCCGGCGTCGTGGATGGTGGCGCGGAAGAACGGCAGCGTGTCCATCTTGCCGATGCGCGGGTCGACCACCGTGGGGTCGTGGTGCTCCCAGCCCGCCTGGTTCTCCTCGCTGCCGCGATGGTGATCCACGGCGAACACCACCGTGCCGCAGGCCCGCGCCGCGCCGCCCAGCCACACCGTGGATCGACCGCAGTACGAGCCCACCTCCAGGAAAGCCAAACCGGGCAGGGCGGAACCGGCAGCGACCGCCGCGGCGAAGAGCGCATCACCCTCGTCGGGTGGCATGAATCCCCGAGCCGCCAGTGCGTGGGTTCGTAGCGCAGGGGCGAGCACCGGGCCGGTCACCACTGGTCCCAGTGGATGATGGTGTCGGCGGGCGGGCGCGCGGCCGGCTTGAAGTCGGTGCCCCTGGTGAAGGCCAGCGGCGACAGGCACACCTGCTGCACCGTGTCGAACGGAATGCCCACGATGTCGGCCACCTGCTGCTCCATCATCAGGTGCACGGTGGTCCAGCAGGTGCCCAGGCCGCGCGCACGGGCGGCCAGCATGAAGCTCCACATCGCCGGCAACACGTTGCCCATCATCGACGACGCCATCATCGCTGGCACTCCATCCACCCGGGCACCGGCTGTGCACGCAATCACCAGCGCGGGAGCCTCGCCCATGTGCTCGCCGAGGAAGTCGGCCGAGTCGGCGCTGCGCTGCTGCTGGGCGTTGGCGTCGTCGGCACCCTTGTCGATCGAGCGGATGTAGATGCCGTCGAGTTGGGTGTAGATGCCGTAGCACTGGCGGTACACCTCGCCGATGGCCGCGCGCTTGGCCGGGTCGCGCACCACCACGAACTGCATCGACATGTTGTTGCTGCCGCTCGGCGACTGCATCGCCAACTCCACGCACTCGCGGATGAGATCGTCGGGCACGGGACGGTCGAAATCGAGTCGCTTGCGCACCGCCCGAGTGGTGGAGAGCAGTTCGTCGGGGGTGAGCGGCAACAGCGTCATGGCGCGCACCATAATCGCGGCCGTGACCTTTGGGGAAAGGCTCCGCGCGCGGCTCGTGCCATGGCTCGTCGACCATGCCGGCATCGCTGCGCTGGTGCTCGCCGTCGCCTACTTCTCGGTACGTCTCCATCGCGACGGCATCACCTGGGGCGACGACTGGGCGCTCTACCTGCGCCAGGCCGAAAGCCTCAACGAGGGCAACATCGGCGATGTCATCGCCGACAACCACTTCAACGTCGACAACGCCGCCAAGCCCGGCTTCAGCCCGTACGTCTACCCATGGGGCTTCCCGCTGCTCCTCGCACCGTTCGCCCGCCTGTTCGGCAACGACTGGGCACGCCTCAAGCTCATCGAGGTGGTGGCGCTGTGCATGTTCCTGTGGTGCTTCCACGCTGTCATCCGACGACGCCTTCACCCCGTGGCTGCGCTCGGTGTGGTCGCGGTCGTGGGCACATCGTTCACCTACCTGCGCTACACCGGGTATCTCCTCAGCGAGTACCCCTACATGGCATCGGTAGCCGCCACCTTGTGGTACCTCGATCGTGTGCGCCGCGATGGCCGACGGCTGCAGCACGCCACCACCCGCGAACTTGTTGTGCTCGGCCTCGCAGCCGTGTGGGTGTTCAACATCCGCCGTGAAGGCATCGCGCTCATCGCCGCCATCGGCGTGGCGCAAGCGGCCGACCTGTGGCCCGGCCGCCAGCGGGCGTGGCGTGCGG
>DMQJ01000164.1:0-2056 GCA_003455715.1 Acidimicrobiaceae bacterium
CTGTGGTGTGTTCTCCCCGCCCGTACCGCCACCGGGGTCGGCGGGAGTGCCCTCTTGAGCGGCGCCAACCCCGGTGTACCCGGCAGTGTCGGCGTTGCCCCGGCCAGGGGTGGGCTCCATGGGAATCCAACCGATACCGCTCAACCAGATCTCGGGCCACGCATGCGCGTGACGGCCGTACACCCGGTAGAGCCCGTCGGCGCCGAGTTCGCCCGGGGTGAACCCAACGGCCACCCGGGCGGGGATGCCCAGGGAGCGGGCCATCACGGCAAAGGTTCCAGCGAACTGCTGGCAGAAGCCCCGACGGTCGCGCAGGAAGGCTTCGATGGCATCGTTGCTGTTGCCGTACTGCACATCGATGTCGTACGTGAACGACGTGCGGAAGAAGTTCTGCAACGCCAACGCCTTGTCGAACGGCGTCGCCGCGTTGGCCGTCACCTGGAGAGCGGTGCTGAAGGCGACGTCGGGCACACCTGATGGCAGCGCAAGGTCGGCCGGGTTGGCGCCGGCCACGCCCGCGGCCTGCAGTTGTGCCACCGTGGGGCGCGGGATGAGCGACTGAACAGCGATCTGGTCGCCCGCCGAGAGAGCGTTGTTGTCGGGCAATACGAGACTGTTGGTGTTGGCCGCCCAGTAGACGCTGTCGGGCGACACACGGGCGGGGTAGAAGGCCGCCGGCACCAGGGATCCGCCCATCCCGGTGATGGTGAACAACTGGTTCGAGGGGGCCGAGGCCACGCCGACATCACCCGAACGGTCGCCCATGCGCACCAGCGATTCCTCCGGCGGGTTCCATGCCGACCCGTCGAAGCTGGGCAGTCCGATGAGCCGCCAGTAGTGCCCACCGTCCGACGACGACACGGTGAACAACTCGATGTTGCCACGGTTCACCAGGCTGGCCCTGATGTCGACCAGTGGGCTGAGCACCTGGGTGACGCTGCTGCGCCGGTTGCGGGTGTCGACCAGCGCCTTCTCGCCGGCACCCGGCAAACGTGGGGCGACGGCCGCTGCCGCAGCGGCGGTGACACCCACCACGATCGCGATGGCCGGCAGGGTGGTGGCCAACTGCAACCGCCGCGAACCCATCCAGGCGAGCGCGTCGAGGTGGTGGAAGCGCAGCACCGCCACCGCGAGCACAGCAGCTGCCAACCAGGCGGCCGCTATCCCCACTCGACCGCCACCCGTGCCGAGAGCAGCGGTGAAGATGAAGAGCACGCCGGTGGGGATGATGGCCTCCACACGGCCCCCGGCCCGGAACGCGAACGTGTCGGACATGAGTACCGCGACCGCCATGGCAATGGTGGACAGCACCGCGAAGCTGCCTTCGCTGGGCACCGGTGCCACTGCGGTGGCGAACTGGTCGAGCACGAGACGCACATCGACCGTGAACAGTTCCCATGTGGCACCGGACGGCAGGGGGCCGTTGAGCGTGTCGGCGTACAGCGAGAGCGCGAGCAACTCCACTGCAGCAGCCACAAGGACGGGCAGGGCCAGCCAGAGGCGCACCCCGAGCGCGCGCAAGGCAAGGGCAAGGGCGTGCAGCCCGACGCTCACCACCAGCATCGGACGCAGGTAGGCCCAATCGGCGAACACACGCCGCTGAGCAACAGCGGTGACCACCGTGAGCGCGGTGAGGCAAAGGGTCGCGGGCAGCAGCACGGTGCGCTCGCGCGGTGGCGACACAGCGGCGGAGCCAGCCATCAGGCGTGTCCTCCGTCGACCAGCCGACGCCACTGCGCTTCCAGCGTCATCAACGACGGGGCCGCAACGACGAACCGTCGCCCAGTCACCGGCGAGGCATCCATCGTGGCCACCACCACCAGCACCTCGTCGGGGCTGGTGGCGTCAGCCGCGGCTCGTACGGCGGGGGCGCCGGCATCGGTGGTGACCACCACCACTACCCCGAGGCCGTCGCCATGGGTGCGCCCGCCGAGCGTCAGTTCGATGGGTTCGTCGTGTGGGCGCACTGTGGCCAGCCAGCGGAGCGCGAGGTGGGCCACGTCGGGGCCGCGGAGGTCGAGCCCAGCTGCCGCCAGACGGGTGTTGACTCTGCGTC
>DMQJ01000164.1:2275-2896 GCA_003455715.1 Acidimicrobiaceae bacterium
GCCGCCAGACGGGGGTTGACTCCGGCTGAGGCCGCTGCCGTCACGACGCTGGCGGCAGCACTGACGGCGCGCTCGAATCCGTCGGCGTCGTAGCTGCCCCGATGCAGATCGAGCACGACGGTGCAGCGCTGCACGGTCTCGAGCGCAGGCTCGCGCACGATGAGCGTGGTGGAGCGAGCCGACGACTTCCAGTTGATGCGCCGAACGTCGTCGCCCGGCACGTACTCGCGTTGCGAGTGGAACTCGGTGCCGCTGCGTCCCATGGCCTTCGTACGTAGAAACTCCCCGAGCGCACCGGCGGATTCGAGGCTGGGCGCAGTGAGCGGAACCCGCTCGGGCACCACCACCACTTCGGCGCCACCGGTGAGCACCGATCGCCGCCGGGCGAGGCCCAACAGGTCGGCTCGTTCGGCGCGCAGCGGGCCGACCTGCACGATGCCTCGTTGCGCGGTGGGCACCCGGGAGGCGGGGGTGACGGCGTCGTCGGCAGGCAGTGGGGCGAGTTGCATCGATGCACCGCCGCGGTCGCCCACCGGTTCCCACAGCGACAGCCGCGGTGACCGCCGTCGGCCGCGGTTGGCCACCTGGATGTCGACTCTGGCGGGCTCGCCCCCCGCCACG
>DMQJ01000181.1:0-253 GCA_003455715.1 Acidimicrobiaceae bacterium
TGATGTTGACGATGAACAGCAGCACGCCGACGGCGATCATGAACGAACCCCAGGTGGCCACCTGGTTCCAGAAACCGAGGTCGAAGAAGTTGTCGCCGGTGAGCTTCTCGGGCCACACCACCATGCGGCGCGGCTGGCCCTGCATGCCCAGGATGTGCATCGGCCCGAACGTGAGGTTGATGCCGAAGAACATCAGCCAGAAGTTCCAGCTACCCAGCTTCTCGCTGAGCATCTTGCCGAACATCTTCGGCCA
>DMQJ01000181.1:438-9763 GCA_003455715.1 Acidimicrobiaceae bacterium
CATCTTGCCGAACATCTTCGGCCACCAGTAGTAGAAGCCGGCGAACAAGCCCATGACCGCGCCGCCGACGATGACGTAGTGGAAGTGACCGACGATGTGATACGTGTCGGTCTGCTGGGTGTCGGCCGGGGCCACGGCGTGAGTGACGCCGGTGACGCCGCCGATGGTGAACAGCACGATGACACCGATCGCGAACTTCATCGCCGACGTGTACCAGAGCTTGCCGCCCCACAGGGTCATGGTCCAGTTGACGATCTTCACGCCGGTGGGAATGGCGATGAGCATCGTGGCCACCGAGAACACGGCCACACTCACCGGCCCGAGACCACTGGCGAACATGTGGTGCGCCCACACACCCCAGCCGACGAAGCCGATGGCCGCACCCGAGAAGACCACGAACTTGTAGCCGAACAGCGGCTTCCGAGCGAACGTGGGCAGCACTTCGGAGATGATGCCGAAGCTGGGGAGGATGATGATGTACACCTCGGGGTGACCGAAGATCCAGAACAGGTGCTGCCACAGCAGCGGGTCGGCGCCCGCCTCCACGTTGAAGAACGTGGCACCGAAGTTGCGCTCGAAGCTCAACAGGAACAGGGCAACGGTGATGACCGGGAGGGCGAAGGCGAGCAGGAACTGCACCACCAGCACCATCCAGGTGAACATCGGCATGTTCATCAACTTCATGCCCGGGGCCCGCATGTTGAGGACGGTGACAATGAGGTTGATGGCGCCCACCAGCGAGGCAATACCGGTGATCTGCAGGCCGAGCACCCAGAAGTCGACGCCATGGGTGGGCGAGAAGATCGGGTTGGAGTTCGGCGAGTACATGAACCAACCACCGTCGGCGGCGCCACCGAGGAACCACGAGGTGTTGAGGAAGATGCCACCGAACAGGAAGAGCCAGAACCCCAGCGCGTTGATGCGAGGGAACGCCACGTCGCGGGCACCGATCTGCAGCGGCAGGAAGTAGTTGGCGAACGCCGCTGCCATGGGCATCACGAAGAGGAACACCATGGTGGTGGCGTGCATCGTGAACATCTCGTTGTACAGGCCGGCGTCGAGCACCGTGTTGTCGGGCGCTGCCAACTGCAAGCGGATGAGCAGTGCCTCCACGCCGCCGACCAGGAAGAAGAACAGCGAGACGACGCCGTACATGATGCCGAGCTTCTTGTGGTCGACCGTGAACAGCCACGACTTCCAGCCGGTGGTGGACACCGGGCGCTTGAAGATGCCGAGCCCTTGGCTGGGGGTGACCACCGCGGGAGTGCCGGCGCCAGCGCCCGCAAGGGTGGGCGCCGAGGAGGGTCGTTCGATGATTGCCATTCGGGTGCTCCCTTACTTCCGCACGAGGAGGTAGGCGATGAGTTGGTCGATCTGCTGCTCGTTGAGCCCCAGGTTGGGCATGCCGCGGTAGAGGCCGCCGGTCTTCTCGAGCTGCGCAGGGTTGGCGTACATGGGCTTCATGCCGGGGGCGTTGCGCAACCATTCACGCAACTCCACTTCGTTGAAGCACACCGGGCGATCCGCACCCTCAGGCGTGTTCATCCACACACCGGCGAGGTACATGTCGCCGAACTCTTCCGAGGGGGCGTTCCAGAGCTCGTTGCGGCACTCCTCCGTGATGAGGTCCCAGGTGAAGCCGGCGAAGCCGGTGCGGGTCATCAGGTTGGTGAGGTTGGGGGCCGAACCGGAGTAGACGTTCTCGTCGGGGTTCGACAGCACCGGGTTACCTTCGCTGTCGGTGAGACCGTTCACCTGGTGGCAGCGCGAGCACTGGCTGATGTACTGCGACTCGCCCTCCGCGGCCAGGGTGCCGGCCTCGGGTGAGGTGTACGGCTCGAGCTGGTTGTCGACCCAGGTCTGGAAGTCGGCAGCATCGAGCGCCACCACAGCCTGGCGCATACGCGCGTGGCTGAGGCCGCAGAACTCGGTGCACTGCCCCACATAGATGCCGGGGTTGTCGGCCTCCATGCGCAGCGGGTGCAGGCGGCCGGGTACGGCGTCGCGCTTGCCGTTGAGGGCGGGAATCCAGAACGAGTGGATGACGTCACGGCTGGTGATGCGCAGCTGCACCGGCACGCCGGCCGGAATGACCATCTCACCACTGGTGATGATGGGGTCCTTGATGGTGATGCCACCGCACGTCTGCGCCGGATAGTCGTACTCCCACCACCACTGCTGACCCGTCACGTTCACCACGCAGGCCGCGTCGTCGGACTCGTTGAGTTCGAACACCTTCACCACGGTGGGCACGGCAATGGTGGCCAGGATGATGGCCGGCAGGATGGTGAGCGCGATTTCGAGCTTCGGGTTGCCGTGGGTCTGCTCGGGGATGTCCTGCCCACGATCCTTGAACTTCACCACGATGTAGCTCACCGCGCCAATGACGATGGCCGCGACGATGCCGGAGATGATGAAGATGAAGCGCTGACCGCCGAGGCCCTCGTCGATCTTGCGGGCGTTCGGCCCGGCCGGCTCGAACAGGTCTTGTGGTGCGTTCTCGGCACAGCCAGCCAGCACCGTGCCAGCCAGAACGGCCACTGCGGTGAGAACTCGACGTGAGGGGCGCATACCCCCGAGGGTACTCATGTTGCTGTTGCTCCGCTCCATGATCAGGGAACCAGGACCTTGATTTCTTGGCCGGGCAGGCTGGGCACCATGACCATCATGGTGCTGGTGCTGGCCTTGCTGGACTTGGGAATCTTGATGACGAGGACCTGCTCCTGGCCCTCTTCGATGCGAGCCGTGCACTGGATCACTTCCGGCTCCTCGCCGAACGTGCCCAGGCGAGCGGTGAGGCGGTGCTCACCCTCGTAGTTGTTGCGGAAGACGATGCTGACGGTGCTGCTCCGCGGCACAACGATCTCGCTGAAGTTGTCGGCGCCCTGCACCACGGCCGCGTTGCGGGCGATGAGCACCCCATTGCTCTGCAACTCGACGCTTGCGATCACGCCCGCCTCGGCTGAGACGCCGCGGTTGGCATCTTCGTCGGCATGGTGCATCTTGTCTTCACTTGCCGTCTCAAGGCACACGTCGGGCGTGAGGCCTTGGTGGTGCTCGATGGTCTTCTGACCCTGCACCGCCGATGCCACGCCGACGCCGAGCAGACCGACGGCGAAGACGGCCGAGACCCCGGCGACGGTGCCCTTGCTCACACCACGCTTGAAGGCAAACAGGAACGCCACACCCAACACCAGCGCGCCGAGAATGATGAACAGGATTCGGCCGTACTCGAGCTTGATGCCGAGCATGATGCGGGAGAAGGCGTAGATGACGGCACCCAAGCCCACGGCGGCCAGGATGGGGAACTCGAGCGGGTGGAGGATGCGCTGGCGGATGGAGGCGTTGTAGCTGGCGCTGCCGCTGGCACGCTCGCTCCAGCCCTGCACCATCCACTCGACCAGCGCCGCCAGGATGACCACCACCGACACCTTGAACACCACCGGGGTGCTCACCACGCCGACGGCGAGACCTGCCACACCGAGCGCAGCGACGGCGGGCCACATGCTGCGACCCACCGGCGGCTGAGCAGCCGACGAC
Source organism: Acidimicrobiaceae bacterium (assembly GCA_003455715.1). Taxonomy (GTDB): domain Bacteria; phylum Actinomycetota; class Acidimicrobiia; order Acidimicrobiales; family Ilumatobacteraceae; genus UBA668. The sequence continues at coordinate 3,979 of DMQJ01000181.1, forward strand.
GTGTACTGCACACCCTGCTCCATGGCCGGAGCGCTGCCATCGCGGGTGAAGAAGTTGATGCCGGCGAGGAACCAGAACACCACCGCCGCGGTGATGAACCCGATGGTGCCCATGAAGCCGGTGGGGCCGCCTGTGGTGATGGCGAACACCACCGACCCGATGGTGGAGAGCGCTGCGGCCCCGACGAACAGTTTCGAACCTGTGGTGAACATCGGCCCCTCGTTACTTCGTCACGTAGACCACGAACCACAGCACCGAGAACACGGCGCTGAAGGTGTACCAGTACATCGCATGTGCCGACACGACCTCGCGGTCGGTGGTGCGGCCACCGAGGAAACGAAACGCCGTGACCCCGGAGAAGACGACACCGATGATGGCGAGCACGAAGCCCGCCCCGGTGACCGTGTAGAAGAGGGTGCTGTAGACGCCCTGATTGGCGGGCACGCCCATCTGGCCCCACACGTAGGCCTGAGCGTTGATGAACGCCAACCCGAGCAACCCGGTGAGCCCCAGTGCAAGGCCGGCGTGCGGGCGGTCGTGACGCTTGGCCGAGTACACCGCCCACTGGGCGAACAAGCAGATCGGCAGCAGGGCAATGAGCATCGTGTTGGTGGCAACGCCGGGCACCGACACGCCGTCGGGCAGCCAGTTGCGAGGGCTGGCGTTGACGCCGTCCTCGCGGTGGCGGATGAACACGGCGAAGAGGCCGCCCATCAGGGCCGTTACGGCGGCGCAGGCGATGGCCGTGCCGACGAACACCTGGCGGCGTGGCGTCACAGCGGGGGCCGGGGGAAGCGCGTGCATCAGGCATCACTCCGAGGCTTGAGGTCGAGCAAGGGTTCGGCCGAGCGCACGATGTGCACCTCGGCAAAGTTGTCGGCGGGTGCCGGCGACGAGGTGGCCCACTCCAGCGTGAGCCCGTTCCAGGGGTCGTCGCCTGCGTGCTCGCCCTTCAGGAACGACCGCAGTGCCAGACCGAGGAAGGCGACCACGGTGAGCACCATCAGCCCATGACCGGCGGCGCTGAGACCGTTCCACAGTTCGGTGGGCCCACCAACCTGCGGGAAGTGCACGGACGGGTCGTTGCCGCCCGGCAGCACCACGTTGAAGGGCTGACCCGGCTGATCGGCGAAACCAGCGATCATCAGCGGCAGGCTGGCCAGCGCAGCACCTGCGGCGCCGAGGAGGGCGAGCGGCAGGGTGGCCTTCATCGGCATGGTGCGGCCCCACCACTTCGGACCCCAATAGGCGACGCCACCCATGGCGGCGAGCACGGCGCCGTACACGAGCGCCAGCATGGTGCCTTCCTCGAACACCGTGCCCACGAGGCCGGCGTCGCCGATGTGGTTGAGGGCGCTGGCGGTGAAGGCGAGCTCAACGAACAGGGTGCCGAACAGGAGGAACACCAGCGGTGCCGACACCTTCGGTCGCTGCTTCAGCATGGAGACCACCAACATGAGCGCCAGGAAGGCACCCAGGGCGGGCAGCAGATGAATGAGTCCGAAGGGCAGCAGATCGGAGAACTTGTCGCCTGCTTCCAGATCGCGGAACGGAGCCCGCAACACCACCGGGTTCTGCACGACCGGCGCGAACACTGCCACGCCAGCAAGGCCCATCGCAGCGAGCAGCGGCCCGCGCGGCGTGAAGCGCATGCCGGTACCGGTGGCCATCACGTCGGCGAACAGGCCGAACACCGGAATGGCGGCGAGGAGTGTGGTGGGCTGCGTGAAACCGAAGCTCAGCCAGCTCTGGGTGAGCGACAGGTTGCCGAACTCGATGACCCCAGCGGTGGGGTACTTGTGGCCGGTGTAGGCGATGAGCAGATCACCAATGACGATGGGCAGGGCCACCACCAGGGCGAGCGACGACACCATCACGCCCCACGTGAAGAACGGCACGCGGCGCAGGTTCATGCCCGGCGCCCGGGTGGTGAGGATGGTGGTGAGCACCGACACCGTGCTGGCAAGGACACCGCCGAGGCACAGCGCAATGGACAGCAGGAACAGTTCCACGAAGCGACGCTCGCCGCCGCCGGGGCCGCCGTTCATCACCAGCGAGTACACACCGAGCCCGGCGCCGAACAGCCACAGCCAGAACCCAGCTGCCGCGAGGCGGGGGAAGGCGATCGACTTGGCGCCCACCTGCAGCGGCACGGCCGCGACGGCCAGACCCGCCATGACCGGGAGCAGGACCAGCAGCACCAGGCCGAAGCGGTACATGGAGAACGCCTGGGTGAGTGCGTCGAGGCCGAGAAGGTAGTCGTCCTGATTGATGCGCTCGATGCCCAGCAACAGGGCCACGACGGCCGTGCCGAGCAGGGCGAGCGTGGACGTACCGAGGTACAGCCGCCCAATGCGCTTGTGGTCGGTGGTGGTGACCCAGTCGGCGATGCACGCGAGGCCACCGCTCGCCGGTGCGGCGCGGTGGGCGTGGGTCTCGATGGTGGTCATAGGCGGCGAACTCGTTTCATCTCGGGCGCGCGCAGGGCGTAACCCTCGGCTGACAGGTCGGTCGGTCGATAGATGGGTACGACATTACCCACAGGGTGGTGCCCGGCAGGAAATTCTCAGAACCCATGCTCGACGAACACATCGACGGTCATCGCCGCGAACAGCAACGTGACATACGTGATGGAGTAGCCGAACACTCGCATGGAGCGCTGCGGAGTGGGGTGACGACCAAGGTCGATGGTGCCCCAGAGGAACAACGCGCCGAGCACCGCCGCCGAAATCCCGTACACGAGGCCGAGGGATGCGACCGGCCACAGCACCAGCGTGCCTGCCACCATGACGGCCGTGTAGAGCACCATCTTGCGCACGGTGACCTCAAGGCTGGCCACCGCCGGCAGCATGGGCACGTTGGCGGCGCGATAGTCGTCGGCGTAGCGGATGGCGAGGGCCCAGAAGTGCGGAGGGGTCCACAGGAACATCACCACGAACAGCACGACCGGCGCCCAGGCCACGTCGTTGCGCACCGCCGCCCACCCCACCAACACGGGCACCGCACCCGCCGCACCGCCGATGACGATGTTCTGGGTGCTCGTGCGCTTGAGCCACAGCGTGTAGATGAACACGTAGAACAACATTGCCGAGAACGCAAGGATGGCCGACAGCAGGTTGGCCCAGATCCACAGCACTGCAAAGGCGACGACCTCCAGCGCAACGGCGAACACCATCGCCTCCCGGGGGCTGACGATGCCGGTCACCAGCGGGCGGCCCTGGGTGCGCGGCATCACCTTGTCGATGTCGCGATCGACCACCATGTTGATGGCGTTGGCCCCGCCAGCGGCCAGGGTGCCGCCGAGCAAGGTGATGAGCACCAGCGACGTGCGCGGCCAGCCTTCGGCCGCCAGCACCATGGTGGGGACGGTGGTGATGAGCAGCAGCTCGATGATGCGTGGTTTGGTGAGCGCGATGAACCCACCGATGCGCGTGGTGGGGGTACGCCGCGACCCATGAGCCACTCCTCCGGGCGCGAGCCGTGAGGGAACGAGAGGTCGGCTGCCAACTGCCATAGCGTTCCCATCGTAGGGGGCGCCCGGCGTGGCGGCCACATGAGCACCGGGCAGAATGGTGCCCATGCCGCCGGTCACATCACCCGTGGAGCTCGACGATCCGTCGATCGACGAGTCCACCGTGCCCGACCGACCGTGGATCGTGCTGGTCTGGAACGACCCGATCAACCTGATGAGCTACGTCACGTTCGTCTTCCAGAAGCTGTTCGGCTACAGCCTCGAGAAGGCCACCGCGCTGATGCTCGACGTGCACCACAAGGGCCGGGCGGTGGTGAGCTCGGGCACTCGCGAGAAGGCCGAGATCGACGTCTTCCGCCTGCACGAAGCCGGCCTGTGGGCCACGATGCAACAGGACGACTGACGCGAACCGGCCGGAGCGGTTACCCGCTCCGGCCGGTGAAGATCTCCCGTTGGGGGCCGGGGGATCACTCGATGACGTGCTCCTTGGCGCTCTTCGTGGAGGCGTGGATGAAACCGGCGATGGCCAGCAGCATCAGCAGCGCTGCAGCGATGTAGCACACCGTGGCAGCCAGGGCGGCCTTGTCGCCGAAGATGCTGAAGCCGTAGCTGGTGAGCAACAGGCCGCGCAAGGTGTCGGCCCGCAGGAGGGTGTCGACCCGCAGGCTCTGCAGACGATCTGCCTCAGCCTGGAGGGCGTCGATCTCTTCCTGCGGCGCACCGGCTTCCTTGGCCTCAGTGACAGCGGTACGAGCTTCACGCACCAGACCACCGATGGTGGAGTACGTGTACGCCTTGCCGTTCACCACGCTCGACTCAGAGGCGTGCAGCTTGATGTAGTCCTCGGCGTAGCACTCCGCCTGGGGGCCGGTGAGCATCTGCTGGCCGGCGTACTTGTTGAGGCACTCCGACTTCTCCTCCGACGTGAGGCCCTTCTGCTCGATGAACGCATCGGCTGCAGCCTGGTCGCCGTTGAACAGCTCGAGAATGGTGGCTTGGAACTCTTCCTCGGAGCCGAGGGCATCCTTCTCGGGGAAGGTGATTTCCTGCTCGGCGAGTTGGTCGTGCACGTAGCTCTCTGCGAAATCAGCCTGGTCCTTCAACACCAAGCCGAGCACCAGCAGCAGCACTGCGAAGAGTGCGCCACCGATGCTGAACGCAAGGTCGAGTGTGCGTCGCTTCATGGTCTGTGTCCTCCCTGGTTCGGTGGCCTCGCTCGGAGGCCCCGGATTTGTTACTGGCAATATCGCCCCCTGGAGAGCGATTGATTGAGGGCACAAGGACCCATTCCCATCGGACCTTCGGTGCCCCCCGGGGTATGCCCCGTTTGTCAAGCGTCCCTCAAGTGGCCACGCGACCCGAGAGGGTGACACCACTCAGCGTAGTTCCCCTTCACGTAGCGTGAGATCACTGCTATGGTGCCCCGCACTCGCCGGATGGCGCACCGCATCGCACACAAGGGGGCAGTCGATGGACATCGCACGGTTGCAACAGCAGGGGGAGGTGGCGCGCGGCACAGAGATCGACGCCACCGTGCACCGCGAGCGTCAGCGGCGACGGCGGCTATGGCGCCTGTTCGCCATCATCGCGGTGCCGTTCGGCTACTTCTGGTACCGACATCTCATCGGTGACCCGATCGAGATCGGTCTGCCGCCGTTCTTCCGGGAGCACCCCGAGTTCCTGTTCCTGGCAGTGCTGATGAGCGTCTTTCTGCTCCTCGCCATCCTGCCCTACCTCGGCGCGGGCAAGTCGCCCCACACCCTGCTGCGGCCGGAAGACTCAGCGGTGCGTCTGGCCGATGTGGTGGGCGCCAGCGCCACCAAGCGCGAGGCCATCGACACGCTCAACATCTTCCTCAACCACCGCACGTTCCAGCGCGAGATGGGCGGCGCTGCCCGACGGGGCGTCCTGTTCGCCGGCCCCCCAGGCACTGGCAAGACGTACCTCGCCAAGGCGCTCGCCGCCGAGGCCGGCGTGCCGTTCCTGTTCGTGTCGGCCAGCGAGTTCCAGTCGATGTTCTACGGCCAGACCGGCCGCAAGATCCGCACCTACTTCAAGGCCCTACGGAAGGCGGCTCGCTCCGAAGGCGGGGCCATCGGCTTCATCGAGGAGTTCGACGCCATCGGTGCCGCCCGCACCGGCATGGGCATCAACAGCCGTGAAGGCGGAGCCGGCATCGTCAATGAGTTGCTCGTCCAGATGCAGAGCTTCGAGTTGCCCACCGCCGGCCAGAAGTTCCGCGCCTGGTTCGTGGAGCGCGCCAACCGCTTCCTGCCACAGAGCAAGGCGCTGCGTCGCCCGAAGCTGCAGCCG
>DMQJ01000181.1:10022-11069 GCA_003455715.1 Acidimicrobiaceae bacterium
CTGCGCCCTGGCCGCTTCGACCGCACCATCCACTTCGAACTGCCGCCGCGCAGCGACCGGCTGGAGATCGCCCAGTACTACCTCGACCGCAAGAAGCACGACTACACCGTGTCGGCACCGTTCGTCGCCGATCTCACGGCTGGCTACAGCCCCGTGCGCATCGAGCGCCTGCTCGACGAGGCACTCATCATCGCCCTGCGCAACGGACGCAACGAGATGACCCACCTCGACGTCATCGACGCACAGATGATCACCGAGGTGGGCCTGTCGCACGACGTGGGCTACCACCCCGACGAGCGGCGCCGGGTGGCCATCCACGAGGCCGGGCACGCGCTGGTGGCGACGTTGGCGGGTCGCGACGTGAAGCTGGCGTCGATCCTCCGCCGGTCGGGCACGCTCGGCCTGGTGGCCCATGGCGATGTGGAGGAACGCTTCTTGCGCACACCCACCGAGGCAACCGATCTGATGGCCGTCGCCTTGGCCGGACGCGCCGCCGAGATTCAGGAGTTCGGTGAGGCCAGCAGCGGCATCGCCAGCGACCTACAGGTCGCCACCACCATTGCGGCTCAGTTGGTGGGCATGCTCGGCGCGGGCGGCAGCCTGCTGTCGTTGGAGGCTGCCGCGGTGGCCGGTGCGGGCAACCTGGTGGCCAAGGTGCTGCACGACGAGAAGTCGCGCGAGAAGGCCGACGAACTGATGAAGGTGGCCGCCGACCGGGCCGCCTGCACGGTGCTCGAGCATCGGCGTGCACTGCTGGCGTTGGCCGACGCGTTGTGCGATCGCGACGAACTCACCGGCGACGAAGTGCACAACATCGTGGCCACCGCGATGGTGGGTTGACGCTCAGCCGAGCCAGGCGCCTCACGCAGGCACTGGCTCGGCGCCGAGGCGGCCGTCGACGATGCGCACGATGCGATCCGCGTAGTGAGTCATGCGAGTGTCGTGGGTGACGATGATGGCTGCCGTGTCGCGTGCCTTCATTTCACTGCGGATGAGCTCCATCACCTGCTCGCCCAACTTGGTGTCGAGCGCCGACGTCGGCTCGTC
>DMQJ01000181.1:11357-15261 GCA_003455715.1 Acidimicrobiaceae bacterium
AGCTGCGACGGCAGGTTCTTGGTGCGGTGGCCCAGACCGAGTTCGTCGAGCAGTTCGCGGGCGCGACCCTTGCTGGCCCGGCCGGCCTTGCCGCCTCCCAGTTCGTCGACCACGAGCAGGTTCTCCTCAGCGGTGAGGAATGGCACCAGGTTCACCGACTGGAACACGAAGCCGACGTTGGCGCGGCGGAACGAGGTGAGCTGCTTCGCGTCGTAACGGGTGATGTCGTTACCGGCGACCACCACTGAACCCTCGGTGGGGGTGAGCAGACCACCGGCGATGGACAGCAGGGTGGTCTTGCCACTGCCGGAAGGGCCGAGCAGGGCAACGATCTCACCGTGGTCGACCTGCAGGGTGGCATGGTCGAGCGCAACGATGTCGGCGTCGCCGCTGCGGTACACCTTGCGCACGTCGCGCATGTCGAGCACAGTCATCGCGCACCGTCCTTTCGCATGAGGAGAGAGAGGGCGGCGTTCACGACGCCGTCCCGATGGCAGAGGCAGGGTCGACGCGCAGCACCTTGCGCAGTGAGATGGCGCTGCCGAGCACCGACGCCACCACGAGCGCAACGAAGGTGAAGACGAACCGGCCCGGGGTGAGTTGCAGGGGCACCTCGGCGGGGAGCGAGAGCGCTGCAAGCAACGCCAAGACGGACCCAACAACGAATGCGATGACGCTGACCACCACGGCCTGCAGCACCACACCGGCGAACAGTCGACCGCTGGAGGCGCCGATGGCCTTCAACACGCCGTAGAGACCGAGACGCTCGAGTGTGAGCAGGCTGAAGAACAGCGCCACCACCGCCAGCACCACGGTGAGCGTGGAGTAGATGATGGCGTTGAACGTCGAGTTCTGTTGGGCGACGCCAGGGAGGGCGAGCACGGCATCGTCGATGGTGAGGCTCTTGGTGGCCGCTCCGGTGGCCGCGTCGATGACCGACGTGAGGTCGCCACCACCGCGCACCACGAGCACCTGCACCACACCGTCGCCCACCGCAGAGTCGGGGCGGTTGGCGTTCTGCACGGCGCGCCATGTGTCGAGGGTGACCCACACGGTGCCCTGTTGGAGATAGCTCGTGTCGTCGACCCAACCCACGATGGTGATGGGTGACTGGGCGGGGCCCACCAGGATGGTGTCGCCAACCTCCACGCCTTGGTCTTCGAGCCGACGGTCGGCGGTGCCCTCACCTGGGGCGAGGGTGCTCACGTCGGGCACGCCCGACGGTGCGATCTCGTAGCCGGCGACAGCGACGTCGGCCGGTTCGTCTTCCCCCGGTACCTCGGCGCCCAGCAGCGACAGGCCGAGCCCGCCCACCTCGGTCACGCCGTCGGCCCCCTCAATGGTGGCCCGCAACTCGGGGTCGATGCGACTGCGCAGGAACGACTCGCGAGCATCGGACGAGAACACGATGGCGTCGCCCTGCTGGGCGCGCAGGGCACCGGTGGAGCCGAGGTACAGGCCGTCGAGCAGGCCGCCAAGAAACAGCAGCAGGGTGGCGAGGAACGACAGCACCGCGGTGGCCACGACGAAGCGGTTGGGGCGACGGCGCAGTTCGCGAACGGGCAGTTTGAGGCTCATACGTTCACCCCCGCACCGGTGGTGGCATTGATGGGGTCGATGCGCAACACCCGCCGCACGGCCACCAACGAGGTGAGCAGCGCAAGCGCCAGCACGGCACCGGACGTGATGACCGCAGGCAACACCTCCACCTCGACGCCGAGCGACGAGAAGCCCTGAATGGCGAAGGCGTAGAGCCCGAAGGCGATGAGTGAACCGATGGCCATGACGGCGACTACCTGCACCAGCAGCGACACCACCAACGACCGGGCGGAAGCGCCGATGGCCCGCAACAGGGTGAGCGCCGACGCCTTCTGGAAGGTGACGATGAGGAAGAACAGACCGGTGACCAACGGCACCACGAGGTAGAAGAGCCCGAGGATGACGCCGAAGCTGGTGCGCACGCTGCTGACGCCGGGGGTTTGGGCAACCGCTTGGTCGCGGGTGAGGGCCTCCACGCCGTCCACCTCGGCGTTCACACGATCCACCACGGTCTGCGGGTCGACGCCGTCGGCCACGGCGATGGCCACCACCGAGGGTTGCACCGGCACCTCGGGGCCGACACCGCCGCGGATGCGCTTGGCGTCGGCGAAGGTGTCGAAGTCGACGAACAGCGTGGGGGCGACGGAGAAGTTGAGTTCGTCGGCGATGCCCACCACCTTCACGTCGAGCGCGCCGCCAGGCCCGATCACCGTGACCGTGTCGCCGATGCCGAACCCGTCGTCTTTGTCCTTCGCGCTGGCCACCGCTTCGGCGGGGCCTTCCGGGAGGCGGCCGCTGCTGAGCGTGGTGGGCTCGCCCGGCCCGCCGAGCACGTAGCCGAACAGCACCGCATCGGTATCGGCGCCATCGGCCTGCACCGTGAAGGTGGCCTCACCGAGCGGGCTGGCAACGGCCACACCCTCCACCTCGCCAATCGCTGCCAACTGATCGGGCAGGATGACCGAGCCTTCGAGGTTCTGCCGGGCCTGGTCGTTGTAGACGAGCACGTCAGCCGACTGGTTCTTCAACGCGCCGATGAACTGGGTGATGAGGCCGTTGAGCAGCGCCTGCTGAAACAGGATGAGAAACACGAGCAGGCCCACCGCGCCGGCGAGCAGCCCGAAGCGCAGCTTCGCTCGTCTGATCTCGTGCCATGCCAGAAACATCCCGGTCAGGATGGCCCGCCCGAGGGATGGCGTCCAACTCTGCCCTCACATCGGAGGTGTGCCCTGTGTCGCTGGAGTGCCGTTACGGCGTGCGCACCCATCCGGGGTTGGCAGGGAGGTGATCGAACCGACCGACGGGACGCAACCGGCGGTAGGCCTCCACCACCGGCGCCAACTCGGTGGGCGACACGCCATGGAGGATGACGCTGTCGGCACCGAGATCCATCTGGTGCAGCACGGCCTGCGCGCATTGTTCGGGCGTGCCGTAGCCGGCCGGAGCCAGCCACTCATCCGGGATAAGGGTGGCGACGTGCTCAAGTTCGCTCGTGGTGGCCTTCTGGTCGAGGGCGCCGCGGAAGCCGGCCACGAACGAGTCGGCGCGGAACCGCTCGAGCACCGCAGGGTCCCAGTTGTTGGTGCGCACCATCAGGTCGCCGTAGGCCTGCAGGTAGGTGGCCATGCGCCCGACGGTCTTCTTCAGCTTCACGTCGGCGGGCACCCAGTCGCCGATGACCGCGAAGCAACTCCAGATGCGCACGCTCGACGGGTCGCGGCCTGCCTGCTCGGCGGCAGAGCGCACGGTGTCGACACAACGGCGCATGGTGTCGTCGGTGAAGAACGTGTGCAGCAGCACCGCGTCGAACGAACGCCCCGCGAGGCGCAGGCTCTGCGGCCCGAACGCACTCATCAGCAATGGGATGTCTTCACGGAAGTCGGGGTCGAGCGCGAGCACCGGCCACGTGCCTGCCGGCCCGTCGTGGCCCATCACCACCTCGCCACGCCAGAGGCGACGCATCAGCCCGGCGAAGTCGTCCATGGCCGCGGTGGTGATGCGAGGGAGTCCGAACGCATCGAACATGCGGTCCATGCCACGGCCGAGGCCGAGCGCGAACCGACCGCCGGTGATGCGATGCATGGTGGTGGCGTAACTGGCGGTGACCACCGGGTGACGGGTGTTGTGGTTGGTGACCCCCGTGGTGATGCCCATGTGCGTGGTGGAGGCGGCAGCGGCACCCGAGAGGGTGACCGCCTCCTTCACGTTGAACCGCTCACTGAGGAACACCGAGCCAAGGCCGAGGGCCTCACCGTCGCGGCACTCCGGCAGGAGGTCGGCGGGCGAGTTCGGCGCGCCCGCGAGGCCATAGAAGGCAAGTTCGTTGAGGTGATCCACGGCCGCACCGTAGCGAGCAGGGGTTCCG
>DMQJ01000261.1 GCA_003455715.1 Acidimicrobiaceae bacterium
GCGCTGGTGGGGGCGGGGGCTGCGGTGGTGGTCGACTCCGCAGGAGTCGTCGTGGTGGACTCGGCGGCCACCGTGCTGCTGGTGCTGGTTGTCGACTCACCGGGTACCGAGGAGGTGCTGCTGGTGTCGCCCGAACCCGTCGGAGCGGTCGACGTGTTCTCGCTGGAACAGGCGCTTGCCAGCAGGGTGAGACCGAGCGCGATGGCGACGGCGTGACGGCGGGAACGGTTCATGGGAGCTCCTTCGTATGGCTGCACACCGGTCCAGATCCAAGAGATGTCAAAGCCTTGCATCTTCTTCGGAAGAATTCTTTTCTTCGCGCCAAACCTCCGCCATGGTCGTGTCGTGACCTGCGAGTGGAGACAATGGTCGCCGTGACGGGCGAGTGGAGCAACGACGCCGGGGCAATCCCGGTGATCGGCAGCGTGGAAGATCTCTTCCGCGCGCACTACGCACGCCTGGTGCGTGCACTCGCCCTCGTCTCCGGCAGCCAGGAGAGCGCCGCCGATGCGGTGCAGGAAGCCTTCGTGAAGGCCCATCTCCACTGGCGGCGCATCCAGCGCTACGACGACCCGGTGGGCTGGATCCGCCGGGTGGCCATCAACAAGTTGCACGACGATCACCGTCGGCGCGGCCGCAAGGACCGGGCCGTCGAGCGGATGAAGGCCGATGCCCGGCCCGAAGCGGTGCAGTGGAGCGATGGCCACGATGTCGGCGAACTGCTGGCTGCGCTGCCCAAGCAGCAACGCCTCTGCCTGGCGTTGTTCTACGTCGACGGTCTGTCCGTGGCGGAGGTGGCCAACACCCTCGACATCAGCGAAGGTGCCGTGAAGTTCCACCTCCACCAAGGACGCGACCGCTTGCGCGGCGTGCATGCCGCACAGCAGGAGCAACAGCGATGAACGACCACCAGAACAACTTCGACGACCCGGGCATGGAGCGCCTGCTCGGTGGCGCCAGCGGCGCCTTCCCCGACGTGAACGTCGCCTACGGCCACGTCACCCGGCGTGTGCGCCAGGTGAAGCGCCGCCGCGCCATGGTGGCCGGTTCCGCCGCCTGCATCGCCCTGTTCGCCGGGGTGGCCTTCGCTGTGCGCGATGGTGCGCAGGCTCCGGGCCTGCAACCGGCCGACACGTTCACCGATGGGTCGACGGTGACGGTCGACGACAGCAACCCCGACGACAGCAACCCTGACGACAGCGTCACCGACAACTCGAGCGACGACGCCGGCGACTCTTCGTTGCCCGACAGCGCACCCGACAACAGCACCAGCAACTCGTCTGGGTCGAACTCCACACCCAACAGCGCCAGCCCGGGCACCAACCCGACGAACAGCGCTGGCACCACTCCGTCGTCCCCCGCCTCATCCACCCCCACCACTCCGGCCAGCACGCCGTCGACCCCAGCCACGACCGCTCCACCCGCGCCCATCACGCAGACGTTCTCGGGCGTGGGCGGTTCGATCACGGTGCGACTCGAGAACGGCGCACTCACCTTGGTCGGCAGCAACGCGGCCAGTGGATTCACGGGTGAGGTGAAGGTGAACCGCGGCGACCGCATCGAGGTGATCTTCGACAACGGCACCCACGAGACGAAGATCCGCGTCGACGTGGTGGGTAACTCGATGGACCCCGACATCAGCGAGAACTGATCAGCTCTGTCGCTCGGGCGATGGCCTCGCCAGGTGGAAGCGGACAATGCTGAAGTCCCACGGGCCGCGCATCGCCAGCGTGCGCACAGGTCGCAGATCGGGCACGGCGCGCAACTCGATGCCCGCGGCGATGTGCAGGCCGACCAGGTCGACCACATGGGTGACATCCAACGGCTCCACCGTGGTGTGGCTCACCCACTGCCCCGACGCGTCGACCCAGGGGCGGAACGCCGCCGAGTCGAAGCGGTAGCGATACAGCTCGGCCGACTGCATCTCCGGCAACCACCCGAGCTCGATGGCATGCACCCTCCGTGCGACGGTGCAGAAGGCTGCCTCGAACTCCACACGTTCCCCGTCGGTACGCGGCCATGCGGTGACACGAGGGCAGTTGCGTGGGAACCAGTAGAGCGGCGCGTGCTCGGCGTCGATGGCCCATACTGAGGCCGGCTGTGACGGGTTCGTCGCCGGCACGTGCGGAACGAACCTGGTGATCGATGGGTCGTGGCTGAAATGGAACAGGTCCACGGGGTGCAGGCTTTCACACCCGACGTGGTCCAGCGCCTAACACCACACCAGTTCTTGGATGTTTCTTGGACAACGAGCCCAAACCGTGCCGTCCGCTGCGGCGTGACTTCGGCATCCAACCGCAACCCGGAACGAAGGAACCACCAGTCATGAAGCACCAACCCCGCCGCATCGTCATCCTCAGCGCCATCGCCGGCACCGTCCTCATGGGCGCCGCCGGTTTCGCAGCCGCCGCCAGCGGCGACCGCCCCGCCCGCCAGGAGGTGGAAGTCGAGAGCGAGCACGAGCGCGAGATCGAGCATGAGGTCGAAGTCGAAGTCGAGAACGAGCACGGCATCGAAGTGGAGGCTGGCGACGACAACGGCGGCGACCGCCCCGACAACCAGAGCGACGACCCCGCCGACCACGACATCAACGACGACAACGGCGGCGACCG
>DMQJ01000340.1 GCA_003455715.1 Acidimicrobiaceae bacterium
CCACCGCAGGCCGCTTGCTCGCCCCGACCACCACGACCGAACCTGCCACCACCACGACCGAACCCGCTCCCACCTCCACCGAGCCAGCGACGACCACGACCGAGCTGGCCACGACCACCACCGCCGAACCCACGACAACCGAACCCACGACCACCGAACCCGCGACCACCACCATCGAACCCACCACCACACAGGAGGTCACCACCACCACTGTCGAATCGTTCACCCCCACCTCCTCGGCAGCGACTCCTCCCGCGCTGCCGAGGACGGGGGGCGGCGGCAACGATGGCGGCATCGCCTACGTCGGCACGGCCATCCTCGTGGCAGGCATCGGGCTCATCGGCACCGTGCGCCGCCGGGCCACAGGCCCATCCTGACTCAGCCCTTGGGTGGGTGTTCGGCCAACCAGGCAGCAGCCATCCGCTTCGGGGCACGGGCCAGCCACGCGTCGGTCACCACTTCCGCGAGCTCATCGACGTCGATCTCGTGCAGTCTGCTGGCCCGCACCAGCACGGCCCGGTAGCCGTCGAAGTGCGGTGTGGTGAAGAAGGGTGTCGACGGGTCTTCCACCAATGCCTGCTTGTCTTCGAGCGTCTCCGTCCAGAGGCAAATGACGTCGTCGTAGCGCTCGCCGGTGACAGGGTCGACTGCATCGGGCCGGGGGTTGCGGAAGAAGACGAAGCTCTTGCGCCGCACCGTGTAGATCGGGTTACCGGCGGTGCCCTCATCGACTTCCACGCCGGGAAGCGACGCAGCAATGCGGTGCACATCGTCGACGGTGGCCATCCGTGGGAAGGTAGCAGCGACAGCACCCGGCACCGGCGTGCACGAACGCACTACCGTTGCCGCCCGTGCCCTACCAGTTCGCCTCCCGCACGGCCGGCCTGCGGTCGAGCGCCATCCGTGACCTGCTGAAGGTCACCGAGATGGCCGACATGTTGTCGCTCGCCGGTGGCCTGCCCACACCCGACAGCTTTCCGCTGCCCGACCTGCGCCGCGAGGCCGACCGTCTGCTCGGCGAGTACGGGCCGCGCGTCGTGCAGTACAGCGCCACCGACGGCGTGGTGGAACTGCGCCAGTGGATCGCCGACACCTCCACCACACAGCTCGGTCGCCCGGTGGCAGTGGAGGGGCAGATCATCGTCACCCATGGTTCGCAGCAGGCACTCGACCTGCTCGCCAAGGTGCTGGTGGATCCAGGCGATGTGGTGGTGAGTGAGAGCCCCGCCTACCTCGGCGCGGTGCAGTCGCTCGAGCTGTTCCAGCCGCGCTTCGAGGTGATTCCTGGCGACGAGCACGGCATGCAGGTGGAGGTGCTGGCCGAGCGCCTGGCCGCCGGTCTGCGGCCCAAGCTCATCTACGTCGTGCCCAACTTCCACAACCCGTCCGGCGCCACCATGTCGCTCGAACGTCGCCAACAACTCGCCGCGCTGGCCGACCAGTACGAACTGCTGGTCGTGGAAGACGACCCGTATGGCGCCATCCGCTTCGCCGGTGAGGCCCTGCCGCCCGTGGCCAGCTTCAGCGAGCGGGTGGTGCACCTCAGCACGTTCTCCAAGATCGTCGCCCCCGGCTTCCGGGTGGGCTGGATGATCGGCCCGCCGGAGGTGATGAGTTGGGTGGCCCGCGCCAAACAAGCCGCCGACCTGCACACCTCCACCTTCGCCCAGCTCCTGCTGGCCAACGTGATGGCGCAGCCGGGCTGGCTCGACGAACAGAAGGCGCGCATCGTGCCCATGTACCGCGAGCGGTGCCACGCACTGGCCGACGCTCTCGAGGCGTCACTGGGTGATCGCATCCGCTTCCACCGGCCCGACGGTGGCATGTTCCTGTGGAGCGAGTTCCCACAGATCGCCGACACCACTGCCCTGTTGAAGGCAGCGGTGGAGGAAGGCGTCGCGTTCGTGCCGGGGAACGCCTTCACCATCGACCAGCAGCCCGACAACAAGGCCCGCTTCAGCTACTCCACGCTCGCGCCGACCCAACTGGGCGTGGCCGTGGAACGGCTCACCCGCGCCGTCGACCGACTCGGGTGACCTCCGCCGAGCACTCCACGCCGCGGCAACACACGCTGGCTGTCGCCGCGCTGTTCTTCGTGAACGGGGCGACGTTCTCCAACTGGCTGCCGCGCATCCCCGAGATCCGCGACGCGCTCGGCATCGACAACCGCGACCTCGGCGTCACCCTGCTCGGCGGCGGTCTGGGCGGCATCGTCGGCTCACTCCTTGTCGGCCGCCTTGCCGACAAGGTGGGCAGCCTGCGGCTCGTGCTCGGCGCGGCCACGCTGCTGAGCATCGGCATGCCGCTGGTGGCCTACGCACCATCGTCGTTGGTGCTCCTCGCTCTGCTGAGCCTGCTCGGCGTGCTCGACGTGTTCAACGACGTGGGCATGAACACGCAGGGGATCATTGCCCAAGACCGTTCGCACCGCCCGATCATGAACCGACTGCACGCCATGTGGAGCCTCGGGTTCACCGGTGGCGCTGCGGTGGGCTCGGCCGCCGCAGCCTTCGAGCTTGGCTTGCGCTGGCACCTCACCATCACCGGTGCCGTGCTGCTCACCACCGTGCTCGTGGTGCGCCGCTGGCTGTCGCCCAACGACCCCGAGCCCGTCCCACACGAACCCGGCTCCGCGCAGGCGGCCGAGGGGGCGCCGCCCCGCCGGTTCAACGTGCTGCCGCTGATGGTGGCGCTCGCCGCGATGGGGGCCATCGGCTTGGAGGTGTTGCCCAACGACTGGGCAGCGGTGCTGATGAACGACGTGTTCGAGGCGGGCCGCTTCAGTGGCCTCGGCACGCTCGCGTGCGCCGGCGCCATGCTTGTCGGGCGTCTCGGAGGCGACCACGTGATGATGCGCATCGGCGAACGGCGCCTGCTGCGCGGGGCACAGGCACTCGTCGCGGTGGGTGCCGTCACCACCGTGGTCGCGCCCGTCACTGCCGTCGCCATCCTCGGCCTCATGGTGTGGGGCCTCGGCCTGTCGGTGTTCTTCCCGTCGCTCTACGCCATCGCCGCACGGCTGCCCGGCACCTCGGCGGGGGCGGGCCTCGG
>DMQJ01000082.1 GCA_003455715.1 Acidimicrobiaceae bacterium
GCGGGCTGTCGGCGGTTGCACGCCAGCGACCGCGGAGGTCGCTCCGCCGACAGCCCGCGTCGGCGGCCTCCATGGCCGCACCGAGGCGGTCGTAGCAGTCGATGATGAGGCGGGTGAGGAGGTGATCGCGGCTCGGGAAGTAGCGATAGACGGCCGAGCTCACCATGCCCACCTCGCGAGCGATCGCCCGCAACGACAACTCGGCTGGACCCACCTCGGTCAGTTGGCGCCTGGCGACCTCGATGATCTCGGCGGTGAGCTCCGCCCGAACTCGCTCGCGAACTCCGGCCATACCCGGAGTGTAGCGAACGTCACGCGCGAATCGAGAGCAGTGCTCTTGCTTTTCGAAGGAACAGCCGCCACACTGACCCAAGTGAGAGCACTGCTCTCATATCAGAGCAAGAGTCACCCACCATCAGGACAAGGAGAAAGCAACCATGAGTCAGCATCACGTCGTCGTCGGCGCCGGACCGGTCGGCAGCGGGGTCGCCTCCCTCCTGGCGAGCCAGGGAACGCAGGTCACCGTCGTCACTCGCAGCGGCCGCGGGCCGGACCATCCGCTGATCACGAAAGCAGCAGCGGACGCGACGGAAGCAGAGCGGCTCACCGAGCTGGCGAGTGGTGCCAGCGCCATCTACAACTGCGCCAACCCGCCCTACCACCGGTGGCCGCAGGATTGGCCGCCGCTGCACAACGCCCTCCTCTCCGCCGCTGAGCGCACTGGCGCCGTGCTGGTGATGATGGACAACCTCTATGCGTTCGGGCCAGGCGCGTCGATGCCCATGCGAGAGACCGACCCGATGCGAGCCACCGGGCGCAAGGGGTCGATGCGTGCCCGTATGGCCACCGAGCTGCTGGCCGCTCATGCTGCCGGACGGGTGCGCGCAACGTTGGCCCGGGCGAGCGACTTCTACGGGCCAGAAGTGCTCGGCTCCGCGATGGGCGACCGGGTGGTGCCCCGCGTGTTGGCGGGCAAGAAGGTCAGCGTGCTCGGCAGTCTCGATACTCCTCACTCGTTCAGCTACATGCCCGACGTCGTTCGGACGCTCGTGACCCTGGCCACCGATGACCGGGCGTGGGGGCATGCCTGGCATGTTCCCAATGCACCCGCCGTGAGCCAGCGTCAGTTCGTCGAGGCCCTCGCCGCCGCCGCTGGCACCACGGTGCGGGTGGGCGCCATCCCCAAGGCCGCAGTGTCGGCGCTCGGTCTCGTTGTGCCACTGATGCGCGAGTTGAAGGAGACCTGGTACCAGTTCGCCGAGCCGTTCGTGGCCGACTCGGCGGCAACCGAAGCGGCGTTCGGACTCACCGCCACCCCACTGGCCGAAGGGGCGGCATCGACTGTCGCCTGGTGGCGCACCGCGGGGGTGGCGAAGTGAGTAGCACCCTCGCTCCCTCCCCCGCGACCGTCAGCGAGTCTGCGGTGCTCCGCCCGCTGCTGCGCCGCAACGCAGCCGTCATCCAGGGCACATTCGCCACCCTGTGGGCGGTACGGTTCGCGCTCGTCACGGGGGCATGGCTCGAGTCGGCCGCGGTCGCCCTCGTTGCAGTTGGCGCAAGTGTGCTGGCGTTCCGCGACACCCGAGGTCTGCAGGCGCGCACTGCCTTCCGCACCGCGGCCGGTCGACGCTTTCTCCGACCTGTCACCATCGCGACTGTCGTGCAGATCCTCGCCAGCATCCTTCTGCCCATGGCGGTGGGCATGCTCGGCGGCGAAGGGCTCGTGATGCCGACGGTGGCGCTCACCATCTCGACGTTCCTCATCTGGTTCGCCCGGCCATTGGCTCTTCCAGCCGTGGCCTGGGTGGGCGGCGCGTGGACAGTGGTCGCCATCAGCCTGCCGCTCGGAGCGTCAGGCGCGACGATGGTCGCCGCCACCTGCGCGGTGGCCAGCGCCGCACTCCTCGTGTCGACCTGGTGCACCGCTCGCGCCGCCACACACTGATCGGACCGTTCCAACCGCTGCTACCCACTTCACACAGCGTTCACATTCGGGCAACGGCACGGAAACGGCTCGCGGACAGGATGTCGCCGCCCCTTACCCACGTCGCAAAGGAAGACCCGTGGCCTACCAAGCTGAATACATCTGGATCGACGGCACCGAGCCGACGCCGCTGCTCCGCTCGAAGACGAAGATCCTCGCCGATGGCAAGACCCCGCCCATCTGGGGCTTCGACGGCTCGTCCACCAACCAGGCCACTGGCGAGTCCAGCGACTGCGAACTGCAGCCGGTGTTCGTCTGCCCCGACCCCATCCGTGGTGGCGACAACGTGCTCGTGCTGTGCGATGTGCACCTTGCCCGCGACGACAAGCCGCACCCGACGAACACTCGCCACACCTGTGCGAAGACGGCAAAGAAGTACGCCAAGCACGAGATGATCTTCGGCATCGAGCAGGAGTACACCTTCCTCAAGCCCAACGGTGAGCCCCTCGGCTTCCCCAACGGCGGCTTCCCCGGGCCGCAGGGCCCGTACTACTGCGGCGTCGGCACCGGCCGCGTGGTGGCCCGCGAGATCATCGAAGAGCACACGCAGGCGTGCATCGATGCCGGCCTCATGATCGAGGGCACCAACGCCGAAGTGATGCCCGGCCAGTGGGAGTTCCAGATCGGCGCCGCCGACGCCCTCACCGTGAGCGACCACCTCTACGTCGCCCGCTGGCTGCTGCACCGCATCGCCGAGGACTACGACGTGGTCGTCAGCTTCGACGCCAAGCCGCAGAAGGGCGACTGGAACGGCGCCGGTGCGCACACCAACTTCTCCACGAAGGCGATGCGCGAAGACAAGGACATGAAGGCCATCAAGGCCGCGTGCGAGGCGATCGGCAAGAAGGTCGACCTGCACGTCAAGAACTACGGCCACGACATCGAGAGCCGCCTCACCGGCGCCCACGAGACTGCCCCGTTCAACAAGTTCAGCTACGGCATCTCCAACCGCGGTGCCAGCATCCGTATCCCGTGGCAGGTCGGCCGCACCGGGAAGGGCTACGCCGAAGACCGTCGCCCGAACGCCAACTGCGACCCCTACACCGTCACCCGTCTCCTCATCGAGACGGTCTGCAGCGCCGCCGGCTGACGCGACCAACGCCCACCCGGCCCTGCGGGGCTTCACCACGACGCGAGCCCGGAACCATCGTGTTCCGGGCTCGCGCGGTTTGCACCCACTGCCCCGACGGGCACACTGAACGCCTGCAAGGGAGACGCTGATGCTCGACCAACAACGTGACTATGTGCTGCGCACCGTGGAAGAGCGCGGCGTGCGACTCATCCGCCTGTGGTTCACCGACGTGCTCGGCAACCTCAAGAGCTTCGCCATCAGCCCGGCAGAGCTCGAGAACGCGCTCGAAGACGGCATGACCTTCGACGGTTCCAGCATCGACGGGTTCAGCCGCGTGCAGGAAGCCGATGTGCTCGCCGTGCCCGACCCCAACACGTTCGAGGTGCTCCCGTGGGGCGACCCGAAGGCCGTGGAGGCTCGCGTGTTCTGCGACATCCACAACCTCGACGGCGCGCCGTTCGAAGGCGACCCGCGCCAGGTGCTGCGGCGCAACCTTCGCGCCGCCCGCGACCGCGGGTTCACCTTCTACATCTCGCCCGACATCGAGTTCTTCTACTTCGCGCCACCTGTTGCAGGCCAGCCGCCGCAGCCACTCGACGAAGGCGGCTTCTTCGACCTCACCACCACCGATGTCGCCGGCACCCTCCGCAAGGAGACCATCCGCACGCTGGAGACGATGAGCATCCCCGTGGAGTACAGCTTCCACGAAGACTCGCCGAGCCAGCACGAGATCGACCTGCGCCACACCGACGCGCTCACCATGGCCGACAGCATCATGACCTTCCGCCTGGTGGTGAAGGAGGTGGCGGCCAAGCAGGGTGTGCACGCCACGTTCATGCCCAAGCCGCTCGAGGGAGTGCAGGGCAGCGGCATGCACCTGCACCTCAGCCTGTTCCAGGGCGACGACAACGCCTTCTACAGTCCCGACGACCCCTACAACCTGTCGCCGGTGGCGAAGTCGTTCATGGCCGGGCTGCTGCGCCACGCGGCGGAGATCACCGCCATCACCAACCAGACGGTCAACAGCTACAAGCGGCTGGTGCCCGGC
>DMQJ01000084.1:0-151 GCA_003455715.1 Acidimicrobiaceae bacterium
CCTGCGACGCGTGTGTGCGTGCCGGCAGGCCGTTGATGAACAACTCCACGTCGTCGCGGTGCGGCCCGGTGGTGCTCACTCCGCGACGCACGTCGTCGTGGCGAGCAGCCGCCAGCGCTGCACTCAGCCCGCCACTCCCCCGCCACGTCGG
>DMQJ01000084.1:402-11137 GCA_003455715.1 Acidimicrobiaceae bacterium
CCCCCGCCACGTCGGCTCGTACCGCAACTCCACGGGTGTGGGCCGGTCGGCGAGTTGCTCGTAGGCCTCGGCCACCATCGGGCTCAAGCGGGCCACGAGCACCGCTCGGGCATGGCCGAACTGGTCGCCCAACTCGGCGAACTTCGCGTCCCACACGTCGAGGGTGACCTCCGCCTCCACGTCGAGGCGCCCTGCGGCCTGCTTCAACAACGTGTTGCGCTGCTTCAGCACACGATCCAACTCGAGGCGCATCGAGTCGTACTTCAGGGCCAGCGCCACCAAGGTGTCGTCCATGAAGCGACGCCGTTCGCCCGGACCACCCTTCACCAACTCGAGGTCGTCGGGCGAAAACACGGTGACGCGCATCACCCCCAGCAGATCGCGGCTACGACCCAGGCGCTGCTTGTTCACCTGCACTCTGTTGCGCCCCGAGCGGTTCAGTTCCAACTCCACCAACACCTCACGTTCGTCGGCTTGGCGAACGGTGGCGCGCACCACGGCCGCGTCGGCGCCCACACGGATGAGTGCGTCGCCGGGCGCACCGCGAAAGCTGTCGAGCGACGCGAGATAGGCCATCGCCTCGGCCAGGTTCGTCTTGCCCTGGCCGTTGAGTCCGACGACAGCGGTGATGCCCGGATGAAAGTCGAAGACCGCCGATTGATAGTTGCGGAAGTCGACCAGTTCGATGCGGGTGACGATCACTCGCGCAGCCCCACTGCATCGGCGCGCCAGAAGGCATCGGCGTAGGCGAGCGCCCCACGGACTGACGGCTCGTACGACGGCATGAGGTACACCATGAAGCCTTCGTCGGGAACTCGGTCGGACGCCTGGCGAAAGCCGCAGTCGACGCCACGACGGAAGCCGAACCGTGGGTAGTAGGTGGGGATGCCCTCGAGGAAGATCGCCGGCTCGGATCGGGTGCGCTCCAGTTCGGCAAGCGCCCCGCGCACCAGTGCGTCGCCGATGCCCTGGTTCTGCAGGTCGCGCCGCACCCCCAGTGGGCTGAGCACCAGCACCTGCACCACTCGATCGGGGGTATCGATGAAGCTGGGCGTGAACACCACCAGGCCCACCACCTCGCCCTCGAGTTCGGCGACGAACGCCAACTCGTCGGCCCACCCCCACGATGAGCGGAGTGTGTCGAGCAACGTGTCGATACCCGGTTCGTCGAAGGCACCCACGCACACGGCACGCGCCTCGTTCCACTCGTCGGGATGCATGACGCGAACCGTGATCACACGGGCGAGCCTAGAGCCCGCGCACCCGATACTCCGGGTGAGAAAGGTGGCGCCTTACGGCACTCGGACCGGCATGAGCAGGTACAGGTAGTCGGGGTTGCCGACGCCGCGCACCACGGCCGGCTTCAGCGCGTCGAGCGTGCTGAGCGTGACCGAATCGCCCTGGCATGCCTCCACGCCGGCCGCCAGATAGTCGGGGTTGAACGCCACGGTGAGTTCGGTGCCGTCGTACTGCGCGTCGAGTTCTTCGCTGGCGTTCCCGACGTCCTGGGTGATGGCGGTGAGCCGCAGGGTGTCGCCACCCATCTGCAGGCGTACCGGTGTGGCGTCCTTGGCCAGGATCTTCACACGGCGAATCGCTTCCATCAGCGGCTCGCGCTCGACCGTGAGGGTGTTGGGGTGGCTCGCTGGAATGAGCTGGCGATAGTTGGGGAACTCGCCTTCGATGAGGCGGGTGGTGAGGCGGGTGCTGCCCACCTCGAACGCCGCATCGCGGTCGCCAAGGCCCATGGTGACGGTGTCGCCACTGCCCACCAGTCGCTGCAGTTCGGTGAGCGCCCGGCCGGGCACCAGCACCTTCTGGTCGGCGGCGAGCACCTGCTGGCCTGCCAGGTCGCGGACCGCGAGGCGGTAGCTGTCGGTGGCCACCATCCGCAGGCCGTCGGCCTCGGCGGTCATCAGCACGCCGGTGAGAATGGGGCGGGCTTCGTCGGTGCTGGCAGCACGCACCACTTGGCGCAGTGCATCGCCGAACTGCGACGACGGCAGTGTGACCGAGGTGTGCACCGCAGACGCCAGCTTCGGATAGTCGTCGAAACTCAGCGGACGCACCGTGAAATTGGAGCGCCCATTGCTGATGGCCACGTCGTCGCCGTCGGCCGACACGTCGACCTTGCCGCTGCCCAACGAGCGGACGATGTCGGCGGCCAGACGGGCCGGCACTACGACGCCACCGTCACGTTCGCCGCCCACCTCCACCGACAACTGGATGGTGAGGTCGAGGTCGGTGCCGGTGACCGTGAGTTGATCGCCGACCAACTCGAGACGCAGACCGGACAGGACAGGGAGGGCGCCGGTGCGCCCAGTGGCAGCACGACCGGCGGTGGCCAGAGCTTCGGCCAGGGCTTCACGCTCGCAACGGAACTTCACAGCGTTCCCTTTCTCAACATGGGGTGATGAAGAAACCTAGTAGAGGTAATAAGGGCTGTGGATTGTGCACAACCCGATATCGCCCCAGCGTAGGTGGCGAATCCGCGTCCACACGGGTTTCCCCACGCGCGCACAGCCGAAAAACGACGCGTGTGTAGTTCGGGGGACAACGCGCGGCGCGTCCAGAGGGAGGGGCAGTTCGTCCACAGGGTCGTGCACATGACGGATCGGGTCCCTCTCAGGCCTTCTTCAGTCGTTGCACGAGGTCGGTGACCTGGTCGTAGATCTGCTTGCGTTCCTTCATCAGGCGTTGGATCTTGTCGACTGCGTGAATGACGGTGGTGTGGTCGCGCCCACCGAACAGACGGGCGATGGCGGGGTACGACAGGTCGGTGAGTTCGCGGAACACATACATCGCCGTCTGACGGGCGGTGACCAGCGGCCGCTGGCGGCTCTTGCCCCGCAGTGCCTCGACGCTGAACCCGAGGATGAGCGCGATCTCGTTGAGCAACTCCTCGTCGGTGCGAGGCTTCACGTAGCTGTCGGTGAGCATGTCGCCGAGCAGGTGTTCGGCGAGATGAATGGTGACGGGCACCTGGTTGAGGCTGGCGTAGGCGCTCACGCGGATGAGGGCGCCTTCCAACTCACGGATGTTGCTGGTGATGCGTGAGGCGATGAACTCGAGCACGTCGGGCGGCATCGGGCTGTGGTCGCGCTCGGCCTTGTTGCGCAGAATGGCGAGCCGGGTCTCCAGATCGGGGGGCTGGATGTCGGTGATGAGACCCCACTTGAACCGGCCGCGCAGGCGTTCTTCCAGCGTGGGGATGGCGTCGGGCATGCGGTCAGAGCTGATGACGATCTGCTTGTTGGCTCCGTGCAGGGAGTTGAAGGTATGGAAGAACTCCTCCTGAAGCCCCTCTTTGCCTTCCATGAACTGGATGTCGTCGATGAGCAGCACATCGATGTCGCGGTACCGCCGCTTGAAGTTGGCGGTGGTGTTGGTGCGGATCGCGTCGACGTACTCGTTGAGGAACGTCTCGGTGCTCACGTAGCGCACCACGTCGTGCTGGTAGTGGCGGCGCACGTAATGCCCGATGGCGTGGAGCAAGTGCGTCTTGCCGAGGCCGGCCGAGCCGTACACGAACAGGGGGTTGTAGCTACGGCCCGGCGTTTCTGCCACACGCTGCGCCGCGGCGAGGGCGAACTGGTTGCTGGCGCCCTTCACGAACGTTTCGAACGTGTAGCGCACGTTGATGTCGTCGTCGCCGTCGCGGGTGGACACGGGGGCTGCAGCAGCAGGTGCACCAGCGCCGGCGGACGACGTGGCGTCGGCGGTGGTGGGTGCGTGGTCGCGGCCCACGATCTCGGTGGCCCAGTCGGGAATCGGCTCGGGGTCGGCGACTTCGACGGTGAACTGCAGGTGGCCGGCACCGATTTCTTCGAGAGCATCCCTCACCAGCGGCAGATACCGCGACAGAATGCGGTCGCGGGAGTGTGCGTTCGGCGCACTCACCCGCAGAACCGGGGTGTCGCTCTCGAGGGCGACCACGTCCTGGAAGGTGGAGAACCACACCGCCTCCGACACCTGCGCGCGGAGGAGTTGTGCAACGGCTGTCCACACCTGGTCATGGTCGCTCACCTGCGCCTCCTTTCCTCGGGCCGCCAGAGATCCACAGAGTTGTCCACACAGTGTGGACAAGTGTCGTCGACGAAGGGCGCACGCTATCAGGCGCGCGCCCCTCTGCAGAACGGCGCCATCGCAACACCGTGTCGTGAGCCTCTGCTCGCGCGCGCCGGTTGCCGCCGGGGGTGCGTCACCGTAGTCTTGGCGGCTGGCCCGGCGTTGCAGGTCAGTGTGTTGCGGCGCGCCAACCATCGTGAATTCGTCCGTGCCGTCCTCTGGGACGGGTGCAAGGAGGGCTGCGTGAAGCGCACCTACCAACCCAACAACCGTCGCCGTGCGAAGAAGCACGGCTTCCGTGCTCGTATGAGCACCCGCGCGGGCCGCGCCATCTTGAAGGCCCGTCGCGACAAGGGCCGGCACCGCCTGTCGGCTTGATCTGGCGCATCCGAGAGCGCAGCGCGTTCACGCGCCTCACCGTCGACGGGCAGCGCGCTCGGGCCGGAGTGCTGTGGTGCACCGTCCTTCTCGATCCTCCGAACAGCTCCACGCCGCCTCGTGTGGCGTTCTCGCTGGGTCGCGCCCTCGGCCCCGCCGTCGTACGCAACCGTGTGCGTCGTCGGTTGCGGGTCGCCCTGGCGGCCGCCTTCGACGCCGGTCTGATGCCGCCGGGAACCTACCTGGTGGGCGCCCGTCCGGCCGCCGCCACGCGATCGTTCAACGAACTGGTGTTCGATCTGCAGCAGCTGTTGGCGCAGCTTCGCCGGGTCTCCTCGCCCGCATGATCCTGTGGTACCAACGCGGGATGGAGGGCCGTCCCTCTCCCTGTCGGTTCACTCCTACCTGTAGTAGCTACGCCTTGGAAGCGGTGCAGACGCATGGCACATGGCGTGGCGGATGGCTCACCGTTCGCCGGTTGCTGCGCTGCCGACCGTTCGGCCCCTCCGGCTGGGACCCTGTGCCCGAGCCGCGTTCACTCCCCTCCTCCTCGAAGAAGGCTTCCTGATGATTGCCCTCGACCTGTTCAAGTACCCGGCCGACCTGCTGGCCTGGTTCTACAGCCTCACCAACAGTTACACCCTCGCCATCTCCATGATCGCCCTGGTGGTGATGATCATCACCGCCCCGCTCGTGTTGAAGAGCACCAAGGGCATGCTCGAGATGCAGCGGCTCGGTCCGGAAATGCGCAAGCTGCAGACGCAGTACCGCGGCGACCGGCAGAAGCTCAACGAAGAGATGATGAAGCTCTACCAGGATCACAAGGTCAACCCGTTGGCCTCGTGTTTCCCGCTGCTGTTGCAGATGCCGGTGTTCATCATCATGTTCCGGGTGCTCACGGGGCTCACCGCCAAGGGTGAGGATGGCACGTTCGCCCCGAAGTACGTGTCGAAGTCGACGCAGCTCTACAAGGACCTGGTGGGCCAGACGCAGATGAAGTCGTTCGGCCTCGACCTGGCGGTCACCCCGGGTAGCCAGCTCTCCGAGGGCTTCGCCAAGGGCCTCACCTACGCCTTGCTGGTGGTGGGTCTCGGCGCGCTCTACTACCTGCAGCAGCGGATGGTGGCCTCTCGTGCCCAGGTGTCGCCCACCATGTCGGCCACCCAGCAGAAGATCATGCAGTACCTGCCGGTGGTGTTCGCCGTGTTCCAGGTGTTCTTCCTCACCGGCCTGGTCATCTACTACATGGCCCAGGCAGTGTTCCGCATTGGGCTCAACTACTACATCACGCACCGCTTCTACAAGGGTGAGGAGTCGCTCGGTCGGCAGGCGCAGCGTGCCGGCGAAAAGGCCCGTGAGCTGGCCAAAGCCGATGGTGGCGGGGGCATGTTCGCCCAGGCCAAGCGAGATCTGGCGGCGGCCAAGCAGCAGCCCGCAAAGCCCGGCCCCGGCAGCACCGGGAGCAAGCGCGTCACGCCTCCCAAGAACAAGCCCACACCGTCCGGCGGCCAGTCGTCGAGGCCAGGTGGGCGGCCCCCGTCCACCGGCCGAGCCGGTCGCCCTGGCGGCCCCAGCACCCGCCACCCGAAGCAGAAGTAGCAGGTCAGCGGCAATGGAATGGGTCACCGTCACCGGTAGCACGGTCGAAGAAGCCAAGGAACGAGCCCTCGATCAACTGGGCGTCGCAGCCGACGACGCCGAGTTCGAGGTGCTCGACGAGCCCAAGAAGGGACTCTTTGGGCGGATGCGCGGCGAAGCCCGAGTGCGCGCTCGGGTTCGTCCGACGCAGGCACGCCAAAAGGTCGACCGGCGTGATCGCCGACGCGAGAAGGGCGAGCGCTCGCCGAAGGGCGACGGTGCGCGTCACGAGGGCGTGGCGCCCGCTTCGACGGGCAAGAGCACCAAGGGCAACAACGCCGGCAGCGGCAAGGGGAACCGCCCTGCGCAGGCAAAGAAGGCTCAGCGAAATCCGAAACCCACGGCCACGCCTGCCGCGGCGGAGGCAACGACGAATGACGCTCTCACACGGAAGGACCACGTCATGGATGCACATCAGGTTGGAGAAGAAGCCAAGCGCTTTGCCCACGGGCTCCTCGACGCCTTCGGCGCCGAGGGCGAGGTAACGCTCATTGAAGACGGCGATGACCTGGAGTTGCGCATCGACGGCAAGGAACTTGGTCTGCTGGTGGGTCCCCGCGGCACCACGTTGCACGCCATTCAAGATCTCGCCCGCGTTGCCTCGCAGCGTCGCCTCGGCGACCACGACACCCGCCTGCGTGTCGACATCGGTGGCTATCGCGAGCGCCGCCGGGTCGCGCTGAGCAGTTTTGCGGCGCAGATGGCCGACGAAGTGAAGGCGTCCGGCGTGGCTCGAGTGCTGGAGCCCATGTCGTCCGCCGACCGCAAGGTCATCCACGACTCGCTCACCGATGTCGATGGCATCACCACCCGATCCGAGGGCGACGACCCGTACCGCCGGGTGGTCATCGCACCGGCGAATGACTGAGGCTCGCTCGCTCGCCGAGGTACTGCGCACGATTCAGGCCCGCGGCGCAATCGGCTCCTCCCCCATCGAGGACGCCATTGCGCATGCGGGCCGTTTCGCGTCCCGGGTGCCGGCGACGGCGCACTCACTCGCCGATCTGGGGAGCGGCGGTGGTCTGCCGGGGCTGGTGGTGGCAACGGAATGCCCGTGGCTGCACGTCGTTCTCATCGAACGCCGGATGACCAGGGCCGATCTCTTGCGCCGCGCCGTGGTCGCCTTGGCGCTCGAGGGACGCGTCCGCGTGCACGCGGGCGATGTTCGCGAGGTGGCTGCGACGGCCCCGCACTCGTTCGACGTGGTCACTGCCCGCAGCTTTGCGGCTCCCGCAGTGACGGCTCACTGGGCCTCAGCACTGTTGTCGACCGGCGGCGTCCTGCTGGTGAGCGAACCCCCCGACGACACCGAGGAGCGGTGGCCAACGGCGCTGGTCGAACGCTGCGGTCTGGTGGATGAGGGCCGTGACCAGGGGATACGCGTCCTGCGACGCTCGTGAGGTTCCACGTGGAACATGTGGTGGATGGATCCGGTGGGGAGCCGAGCACTCCACACAATGTTCCACGTGAAACATCCTGTGGCTGCGCCGGTGCCGTTCCGTCCGTCCGGCTGCCCGCTCCGTACGCATCCCGCGTGTGCGGCCACTCGGGCGCTATCCTTCGCACCGTCCCTCTGCCGCCGTCGTCGGATGACGCGGCAGTACGAGCGAACTGGAGCAGCTCCTCGATGACGTCCGACTCCTCTCCCCGACCCCTCCCCCGTGTCATTGCCATCGCCAACCAGAAGGGTGGCGTGGGGAAGACCACGACCACCATCAACCTTGGCGCCTGCTTGGCCGAGCTGGGCTATCGCACCCTCATCGTCGACCTCGACCCCCAGGGCAACGCCTCCACCGGCCTCGGTATCGATAACCGCGGCCTGGAGACGTCGATGTACCACGTCATCATGCACGAGGTGCCGATCGAGAACTGTGTTGAACCGTCGTCGGTGAAGAACCTGTTCGTGGCACCTGCCAGCCTCGATCTGGCCGGAGCGGAGATCGAACTGGTCCCTGCGTTCAGTCGCGAGAATCGCCTGCGCAAGGCCGTCGAGGCCGTGCTCCCCGACTACGACTACGTGCTCATCGATTGCCCGCCCTCGCTGGGGCTGCTCACCGTGAACGGGCTCACCGCCGCTCGTGAGGTGCTCGTGCCTATTCAGTGCGAGTACTACGCCTTGGAGGGCCTGGGCCAACTGCTGCGCAACGTCGACCTGGTGAAGCGCAATCTCAACCCGCAGTTGGAGGTGAGCACCATTGTGTGCGTCATGTACGACGCCCGCACCAAGCTTGCCGACCAAGTCGTGCGAGAGGTGAGGGAACACTTCGGCGACAAGGTCTGCCGTTCGGTGGTGCCACGGACCGTCCGTCTCTCGGAGGCCCCCTCGTTCGGCCAGCCGATCATCACATTCGATCCCACCTCACGCGGGGCTACGGCATACCGCGGCGTTGCCAAGGAGGTCAGCGGTGGCCCGGCTCAGCGGACTCGGTAAAGGACTCGGCGCGCTCATACCCGCCGATGCGACGGCGGTGGTCACGGGCGACCAACCCCGCCTCGATGACCTCCCCGTCGGCAGCATTGTCCCCAACCCCAACCAGCCCCGTGTGCACTTCGACGAGGAGTCGTTGGCAGAGTTGTCGGCCTCGATTCGCGAGATCGGGGTGTTGCAGCCGGTGCTGGTGCGCCAAGTGGGGGAGGGGAGCTACGAACTCATTGCCGGCGAGCGGCGTTGGCGGGCAGCGCGCCGCGCCGGCCTGACTATGGTGCCCGCCATCATTCGTGTCACCGACGACTTGGGGTCGGTGGAAAAGGCCCTGGTCGAGAACCTGCACCGCCAAGACCTCACGCCCTTGGAGGAGGCCGCCGCCTACCAACAGCTCATCGAGGACTTCTCACTCACCCACGAGCAAGTGGCGAGCCGTGTGGGCAAGAGTCGTTCGGCGATCACCAACACCCTTCGACTGCTGTCGCTGCCCCCCTCGATTCAGAGCCTGCTGGCCGACGGCCGCCTCACGGCCGGCCACGCCAAGGCCTTACTCAGTACCCCCGACCGGGCGTATCAAGAGCAGCTCGCGCGGCGGGCAGCCACCGAGAACTGGTCGGTGCGCATGCTGGAGGAGGCGGTGCGCGACCGGGGTGGCGAGTCGGCGGCCAGCCTGCCCGACGACAACACCGCCTCGTCGGGCGGGCGTCAACCGGTCGACGGTGCCGGCCTCACTCCGTCCACGAGGCTGCGTCCGCCCGGCCTGCTCGAGTTGGAGGAGCTGCTGGCCAACTACTTGTCCACACGGGTGAGCGTCACCATGGGGGCCAGCAAGGGCAAGGTGGTGATTGAGTTTGCGGATCTGGAGGATCTGGAGCGGATCTACCACCAGATGACCACCCCAAGCGTTGAAGAGTAGCCATTCAACCACGTGGAGTGGTTATCCGTGCCGTCGGTCACGCGACCTCTGCTTCAGGGTTACGCACACCGGTGGACAAGGCTGTGGATAAAGTCTCAGCTCGCGCGTGATGTCCACAGTTGCAGGCTGTGCACAACGGCAGTTGCCAGCGCTGCCGCCTGGTCGGCCACCTGACGAATCGGTCCCAAGGTGATCAGCACAGCGGGCATGCGGGTCTCTCGCAACACCGGCATGCGCATTCCCACGGTCGTGGCCGGCACATCGGGCAGCACCTCGTGCAACTGGTCGCTGAGCAGGTCGGCAAGGGTGTGGCCGCCGAGCGACTCGAAGGACGCCACCTTGTAGAAGTGTGTGGTGATGCCGGGCTCGGCGCTGGCCTCGAACCCGACGTACACCGTTGCATCGAAGTGGTTGGCCGCCAACGCCTGGGCCACCGCGTCGGGCTCGTCGAGCGACATCACAGTGGCGCCAACGCCGCGTAGCTCCTTGGTGATGCTGCGCGACAGCACGCTGAGGCCGCCGAACTGACCGATGACGACGCGGGAGTGAGCAACCGACCCCCATCCCTGTCGCAGGCGTTCACGCTCGCGCACGACGGCCACCCCGGGGCCGTCGCCCGTCTGCCCGCTCACGCGCAGCAGTGCCTGCACCGTCTTCGGGCCGCACACCGCGTCGGCAACGAGCCCGCAGTTGTGCTGGAAGTCGTCGATGGCACGAGCCGTGCGCGGACCGAGGATGCCGTCGACCCGACCGCAGTCGAACCCCAGGCGCGCCAAACGAACCTGGAGGTCGGCCACGTCGTCGCCACGCAGATTGGGAGACGTGAGGTACAGCGATCGGTCGCCCAGCTTCCACGAGGCTTCCACCAGCGCCATCCAGGTGTGCTCGCCGCACACGCCGTCAGCGCGCAGGCCACGAGCGGTCTGAAAGGCAGCGACCGCTTCTTCGGTGGCAGCACCATAGAAGCCCGCCTCACCTCCGAAGGCGGGCAGACACCCGGCGGCGCCGAGGCGACGCTGCAGATCGCGAACTGCCTCGCCTCGCTGACCCGGGGTCAGCGGGAAGAAGGAAGGAATTCGCTCAACTCCTGCAGCAACTGGCCCTTGCCCTTGGCGCCCACCAGCTTCTTGCGCACCTCACCCTTGTCGAACACCAGCAGGGTGGGGATGCTCATGACGTTGTACCGCATGGCGATGTCGGGGTTGTCGTCAACGTTGAGCTTGGCCACGGTGATGCCGGGTTGCTCAGCGGCGATCTCACCGAGGATGGGAGCGATCATCTTGCACGGGCCGCACCAAGATCGGAAGAGC
>DMQJ01000084.1:11335-13126 GCA_003455715.1 Acidimicrobiaceae bacterium
CACGGGCCGCACCATTCGGCCCAGAAGTCGACGATGATCGGCTTGTCGCTGGAGGCGACCGTCTCGTCGAAGGTGGAGGTGGAGAGAGTGACGATGCCCTCGGCCATGGTGGGGGGTCCTTTCGAATCTCGGGAGAGGAGTGTACCGCTGTGCAACCCCGCGAACCGGCCGCGCCTTCCCGGGTGAGAGCCGACGATGCCAGGGGAGTGCCCGCAGCACGTGAGCGGGCGTCAGTGAGCGGCGACGCTCTCGAGCCAGCGCTCGCAGTCGATGGCGGCCATGCAGCCCGAGCCGGCCGCGGTGATGGCCTGTCGGTACGTGTGATCTTGCACGTCGCCACAGGCGAACACGCCGTCGATGTTGGTGTACGACGACCCCGGCCGGGTGATGAGATAGCCGTTGTCTTCCATGTCGAGCACACCCTTGAACAGGTCGGTGTTGGGGCGATGACCGATGGCGACGAACAGGCCCGTCACCGGCAGCGTGCGCACCTCACCCGTTTGCACATTGCGCACCACGGCGCCTTCGAGCTTGTCGGTGCCCACCAGGTCGTCGACCACGGTGTTCCACACCACCTCGATCTTGTCGTTGTTGAATGCCCGTTCCTGCATCACCTTGCTGGCCCGCAGTGCGTCGCGGCGCACCAGCAGCGACACCTTGGTGGCGAACTTGGTGAGGAACGTGGCCTCCTCGATGGCACTGTCGCCGCCACCCACCACGGCGATCTCTTGGCCACGGAAGAAGAAGCCGTCGCACGTGGCGCAGGTGCTCAGGCCGTGGCCGAGCAAGCGACCCTCGGCTTCGAGGCCGAGCATCAGGCTCTGCGCCCCGGTGGACACGATGATGGAGTCGGCCGTGTAGTGCTGGTCGCGCACCCACACCTGGAACGGGCGGGCGCTGAAATCGACCCGGGTGACCTTCTCGGTGAGGAACTCCGCGCCGAATCGCGATGCCTGCTCGCGCATGCGCATCATGAGCTCGGGGCCCATGATGCCCTCGGGGAAACCAGGGAAGTTCTCGACCTCGGTGGTGAGCATCAGCTGCCCGCCGGGCTGGTCGCTGGTGCTGCTGGGCTCGCCTTCGATCACCAGCGGCGCCAAGTTGGCGCGAGCGGTGTAGATGGCGGCGGTGAGCCCGGCGGGACCGGACCCGATGACGATGACGTGGTGGTGGCTCATGCCGATTCCTTGGAGTGACGCTGCCGGAGGCAGAAGAAGCCGATCAGCATGAAGAACACGCCGATGCTGAGGTACGAGGCGTAGACGGCGGTGTCGCGGTCGACGAAGAAGCCCCACACCAGCTCGCGGAACACGCCCAACAGCAGGATGACCAACAGGGGGAGCGCGGTGAGCAGGGCGATGAGCCCGAGCACACCGAAGACGATGCCGCGCGACGCTTTGACGGCGTTGTCGGTGGCGACCGAGCGGACCTTGCCCACCACCCGCTCGACGGTGTCGGCAAGATCGGAGGCCCAGTTGGGATCGGTGAACGGGTTACCCGGCATGAGGCCGAGCCTATCCGCCACCGGCAACCCGGTCACCCGTCGCACCAGGCCGATGGCACGGATGGGTTACCAGAGGCTGAGCGCCAGCGATGCGATCGCGCCGTGATACGTGACCATGATGGTGACCGGCATCCAGCGTGCGCCGTGCACGAACTGGCGCCAGCCGAGCACCGAGTCGGAGATGACGAACAGGGTGACGCCGACGATCACCCAGGGCATGCCGGTCGCCCAGCCCATCACCGCCATCGCCGAGATGACACACAGGTCGCCCAGCCCATCACCGCCAT
>DMQJ01000084.1:13365-13705 GCA_003455715.1 Acidimicrobiaceae bacterium
GCAAACGCAGCGCCGAGTCGCGGTCGGCGGCCCCACGCACGATGCGGCGGCCAGCGGTCGCCACCAGTACGCCGGCCATGACCACTGCGACCGCGCCGAGCCACCAGCGGTCGAGGCCGTACTGCACGAACAGCACCACGAACACCAGATGACCGAGCAGGAACGAGGCGAGGCCGAACACGAACTTGTCGATCATCGGCATGAGGAACACATCGCCGGCGAGGCAGAGCACGAGCGCGATGGTGGCCACCACGATCTGCTCGGTGGGCGCACCACTCACCAACGCCAGCCCGATGACGCCGATGGTGGCCAACGGCTTGGCCCACCGTTCGACGCGCTC
>DMQJ01000084.1:13879-14452 GCA_003455715.1 Acidimicrobiaceae bacterium
CTTGGCCCACCGTTCGACGCGCTCGTCCTCGCGCCATCTCGACCACCAGTCGGCGACAGCGGCAATGGCGGTAACGGCAACGACCAGGTACTTCACGGTGTCGACCCTAGTGGTGGCCGCGGTGCAGCGCCGCGGTGCTCAGTGTCGTCAGGGGGCGGCGGTGACCAGCACGGTGCACGCCGGGTCGATGGCGCTGACGACACCGGTTGAGGTGTCGAGCACCGCGTACGCAGGTGTGTCGATCCAGATGATGTCGGCCAACACCACTTGCGAGGGGTTGAGTGGGCACCCGAAGCCCGGCCAGGTGTAGGCGCCCGCGTCGTGTGGGGGAACGGTCGACGCGTCGGTTGGGCCGCTGGTGGGGCCGTCGGTGGCGGTGGGGGCCAGGTCGACGCCGTCGCTCACCACCAGCATGGCGATGCCCAGCAACTCTTCAGGGGTGTTCACCACGTAGGCGGCTACTGCGGGTTCGTTGATGCCGGTGATGGTGCTGGCCGGGCCCTCGGCGGCCATCGTCTCGGGAGCCGCGCCCCCGGCACCACCGTCGCCGCTGGCCACGCTGAACTCCTTGTC
>DMQJ01000100.1 GCA_003455715.1 Acidimicrobiaceae bacterium
GCCCGCGCCGAAGCCGTCGCTGCCGTCCGCGATCGGTACCCCGCCCTGACCGCACCGACCGTCGATACCGGCCCCTCCCCCGCAGGTGCCGTCGAAGGATGGGAACAGATGCCACGAGCCGGACGCCCAGCCGCAGCCGAGCTGTGGCACCTCACGAACGACATCACCCTCTACGTCCTGCCCGCACCCGGCGGCCGCTGGCAACCAGCGCTCCAGACACCGTCCACCGACGGCATCGAGCTCCTGCCACTCCAACCGACCCAGCAAGACGCCCGCGATCAGGCCGAGCTCGCCGGGCGTCGCGTGGCACGCATGGCGATGATCGCCGACCCCGTCACCTCCGATCGGAGCCTCGCAGCGTTCGCAGACGACGGCCTCTACAACCGAACTGACCTCGCCCGCCTCATCAGCCGTCGCCTCACCGACGCCGACACCGCACGCATCGTCGACGCCGACCCTGCGGACCTCGTCGAACTTCTCGGCGCCGCCGGGTTCAGCCCCGCCACGACTGTCGCCGTGCTCGCCGCCGACGGAGTCGACGCCGCAACCGCGGCAACGCTTCTTCCAGCCGCCGGCATCCCCATCCCTGACGGGATCCGCGTGCTGCACGAACGCTGGGACCTCCCGAACACGCTTGCGGCAGAACTTCTCGACGCCACCGCCACCGAGATGCGTACCGCCGGCTGCACGGCAACCGAGATCATGGCCGTCCGCCCACGAGACGTCCTCCGCACCCTCCCCGACGATCCTCATCTGTGGGAACTCGCCGCTGGATCGATGGCCACGGCAGGTCATCCCACCACCTCCATCGTCGACCACCTCGTTGCCCACGCGCCCACGCCGGACGCGTTCACGACCGGGCTCCTCACGATCGTCGAGCCCGACGAAGCGCTCACCATCGCCGCCAGTCGCCGTGCACACCCCGACCAGCTTGCAGCCGTCTCCGAAGCGGCCGGTCTCTCACCAGCGGACACGGCTACAGCACTCGCAACGAAGGTCAACGACCACATCGTCCTCGACGTCATCAACATCCGATGCGATGGTGACACCGAGAGCGTCGCAGCGACAGCGACAGGAGCTGGCATCGACTCGTCGACCGTGCAGTCGTGGCTCCATCCCCCGGCGCCGGGCAACGTCACGCCCATCAGATCTGCCATCGACATCGACTCAGCGGCGCTGCTCGACCGGCTCCCCCCGGCCGGCGCCACCTCCGCCGACGACCCGATCCGCAGCCTCGACGCGCTCATGCTCAACATCGACTCAGCGGGACTGGAGCCAGCGCAGTGAACGACCTCTTCGCCTCCGACTGGGACACGAACGGATCAGAGCCGCTCGACGAGGGCGGCACCTGGCTCCTCGACCTGGTCTCCGTCGTCGATCACCTCCGCCGCGGCTACCGCCCAGGCTTCACCGTCTGGGATGCACTCGCCGAGGCAATCGAATGGGCAGCACCAACGACCGCTGAGGACGGTCAGCGACCGAGGGACTTCGGTGGGCTGTGGACGGCGCGTCCGGCCAGCCATGAGGCAGTGCAGCGTGCGGTCCGTGTCTGGGTTCTGGTGATGGCGGATAGGTACAACGCCGGCTACCGGTGGCCCCACCCAGTCCCCAGAACCGGGTTCCCGCCGGCGCGGGTTGAGTAGGTCAGCTCCACCAGCATCTTGCTCGTCGAGACGACAACGAGTCGCTCGAGTGTCTGCCAGTCTGGCGACATGGAAGACCTGCAGAGGCGGCTCCTGGATTCGCCCAAGGAACCGTTGAAGAACCTCTCGACTTCGACTGCGCCGTCATCGCCCGGCATCTACTGCCTGTGGCACGGGAGTTCCTTCTTGTACGTGGGCATTGCACGCGTTGACCCGACCGAGACCACGAACACGCAAGCCGCCGGAGTCGCTGGACGCCTCAACACCTACCGCCGATGCCGCTTGACCAGCGACTTCGCCATCGCTTGCGCGTTCAGGTTCGTAGTCCCTGACCTCACGGCTGACCAGCGCCAGGCGTTGTCGGATGGACGCCTCTCAGTGCGTGACGTCCAAGCGCTCGTGCGCAACTGGGTGAGCGAGAACGTCGACTTCACGGCCGTCGCTGTCGATGCCGCAACGGCGGCAGCGGCGGAGAAGGCGATCCGGATGACGGGCCTGCTGAACGCGGGTCGGCCCGCCTTCAATCCGCTCTAGCGCGTCGGCGCTACTCAATCGTTGAGTGCGATGCTTGCCGGATGCATCCCCACAACGAGCCCCTCGACGCTCCGAACCTTCCGGACTTCGGCGATCGTGGAGCCGTCATGGAGTGGGCCGAGAGCTGGGTAGCGAACAACCAGCCGTCGATCCTCCATGAACTGGAGAACGTTGAACTTGCACATCGGCTTCGGTTCGAGAACGACTACGGGCGCGGGATCCAGCAGTATTACGTCGAGTTCGGCGCGCTCGTAGATGCTGTCGATGACGTCAACTTCGCCGAGCGCGATCACTGGCCGCCATTCAGGTACGTTCAGTTCGTCCTAGTTGCGAAGAACCTTGGCTCGCTGCACTCCGCGATGGATCGGCTGTCGAGGGGCTTCTACCAGGACGCTCTGTCGCTGACCAGAAGCTCGTACGACGCTTGGCTCCGACTCGTCTTCATCTCGTGCTACCCGGACGATCCGTACGCCGCGCTGATGCACCGTACGCCCAAGGGCACACCGTCGTTCAACGCGACCGACCTCGTCCGCGTCCAGCTGCGCCTCGACTGGCTCTCGAAGTATCGGATCATGTCCGCCTTCGCACACGGCAACTCAGTCGACGCACTGCAGTCCCTCCAGGCAGCGATCGAGAGATCGGGCGATCCGGAGCGGTTCGGACTCCAGCAGTCGTACGACGTCAGCCGAATCGAGTTGGTGTACCCCTTCCTGGAGTTCCTGGTGCTCGCCTACCTCCGCTTCGTCGTCGAGCGTCTGCTGGCACCGCACAAAGCAAGAACTCCGGGGGTGCATCACCGGGCAGAAGAGTCGATCGCGTTCATCCGCCACAAGTTCGCAGACCACCCAAAGCCCTATTGGCACGCAACGATGACGGACCTGGACTACGTCTTCGAGCTGTTGGCTGCTGCTGACCGAGGCGACGACTGGCGAGCGATCCGAAACACCAGGCCCGAGGTCTCCGACGACACTCCGTGAACGACGAAGGATGTCTAGAACAGCACGTCTTCGAGGTCCGGGGCATGATCGTCAGTGACTGCAATTCTCCCTGCCGCTGAGGAGACCAGAGAAGCCTCGACGACGTGCGGCCAGTGCTGCAGGATCCAGTGCTGGCGTTCGCGATGTGCCAACGTGAGACCAGCCAGGAGATCCTCGATTTCATCGAGCGGCAGCGGTGCGATCGAC
>DMQJ01000019.1 GCA_003455715.1 Acidimicrobiaceae bacterium
GCGAACACCTTGCGCCGGGTCGTCGTCCATGGCGATGACTTCCGAGGCGTGAATCAGCGGTAGGTCGCCACAACCGTCGAGCCCCTCAGGGCCGACCAACACCACAGGGATGCCCTGCTCGGCAGCGGCGTGCGCACCAGCGAGAATGTCGCCGGGCGCCCGATCGCCACCCATCGCGTCGACGGCGACGGGCAACATGAACGGCCTACTCAGGCGACTTCGATGGCGACACGGTCTTTGTACCAGCCGCAGCTGGGGCAGACCGTGTGGGGCAGCTTGGCGGCCGAGCAGCGCGGGCAGATGCTGCGCGACGGGGCGGCGAGACGCATGTTGGCCGACTTGCGGCTATGGGTCTTCGACTTCGACTTCTTCTTCTTGGGAACAGCCATGATGACTCCCGAAACCGGCGAGGGAGGCTCCCTCGGCACACGAGCTTCAAGAGGTTAGCGGCGCGCGAGGCCCGCTTGCTACCTACCCGTCGAGCAGGTCCTTCAGCCCGTCGAGCGCCGCCCAGCGATGGTCGGCCGGCGGGGCAGCGCACGAGCACGCCGTCTCGTTACGGTTCACCCCGCACGTCGGGCACAGGCCGGCACAGTCGGGGCGGCACAGCGGATTGGCAGGGCCGTCGAGCAGCACCACCTCCCGCACCACCGGGCGCAGGTCGAGCTGATCGCCGACGAGTTCGAAGGCGTCGGGGTCTGTGAGCACCTTCTGGTACAGCTCGTGGACCTCGCACGCCAACACGCCGCCGGTGGGCGCGAGGCAGCGCCGGCAGGTTCCGTGCCACGGCACGCGCAACTCACCGTTCACCACGACGCCATCGGAGAGCGACTCGAGGTGGAGCGCCACGGTGACCTCGGCATCGACAGGGAAGCGCTCGTCGCCCTCCACCCCGAGGGCATCGAGGGGCACGGACACTGCGATGTCTTTCTCGGTACCTGGGCGCCGCAGCAACTCGGCGGCATTGACCACCAACGGATCGGGCACGGGCTACCGGTCCTGGTCGAAGAACCCCATGCTGGGGTCTTCCTCGACGAACTCTTCCTGCCGGTGGGCGCCAATGTTGAGGCGCGACCGGCCGGCCTGCACGGTCTTGCTGAGCTTGTCGAGCAAGATCTCGAAGCTGGCGAGGCGCTGATCGAGGAAGTCTTCGGTCTCGTGGCGCAGGCGACGCGCATCGGCCTCGGCAGCCTCGTTCACCTGGCGGGCGCGGGCTTCGGCGGCACGCACCACCTCGGTGCGCTGCACCATGCGCTCGGCCTGCACCCGAGCCGCCTCCAACAGTTCGTCGGCTTCGCGACGGGTCTTGGCGACGAACTCCTGGCGTTCCTTGATCATCCACCGGGCATGCCGCATCTCGTCGGGCAGGCGGTGCAGGCTCTCCTCCAGCAACTCGACGATTTCGTCGCGGTCGATTCGCGGTGACGACGACAATGGCATCGTGGGGGCCGTGGCGATGATGTCGATGGCCCGACGCAGCAACGCCTCAGAGTCGCCGACGTAGCCGTTGGTGGTGCGCACGTACGCGTCGGAGTCGTCGTACTGCTCGTCGTCGTCGTAGTCGTCGTCGTATTGGTCGTCGTAGGTCATGGAAGTTGCTCTCGGCTCGTTCAGCGTGTGCTCTTGGGCGGGAACAGGCGGGCCAGTTCGGTGGCCACCGGTGCCGGCACGAGCGACGTCACATCGCCACCGTACTGCGCGATCTCGCGAATGAATCGGCTACTGATGCTCACCAACGCAGGCTTACACGGGAGGTACACGGTGCGCACGCCGCTGACCGCGTGGTTGGTGTGGGCCATCTGCTGCTCGACCTCGAAGTCGCCCCCGGTGCGCAGACCCTTCACGATGAAGGCTGCCTTCACCTGTTTCACGGCGTCGACCGCGAGCCCTTCGAATGCCACCACCTTCACCGAGGGCAGGTAGGAGATGCTGGCACGGATCATCGCCTTGCGTTGCTCGAGATCGAACATGCCGCTGGGCTTGCCGGGGTTGTGCATCACTCCGACGATGACCTTGCCGAACAGCGCCACCGATTGCTCGATGACGTCGATGTGGCCAAGGTGCAGCGGATCGAAGCTGCCGGGGTAGAGAACGGTCGCCATGGCGGGCGTCACGCTAGCCGTTCAGTCGCCGTCGCGTTCCAGCAGGGTCACCCAGGTGCGGCCGTAGCGACGGCTCCGCTGCTGCACCCAGCCGGGCGGCGCAGCCACCGGGTCGTCGGCCTCGGCCACCACGAGGCCCACGTCGGCGAGCAGGCCGAGCAACTCTGCCCAACCGTCGAAGGCATAGGGCGGGTCGATGAAGGCGATATCGATGTTGCGCATCGCCGGCACCCACGCCATGACGTCGGTGGCATGCACCGTGCTGCGTGGGGCGAGACCCAACGTGTCGATGTTGGTGCGCAGCGCATGCAGGGCCGACCGGTCGCGCTCGACGAAGGTGCAGTGCTCGGCCCCGCGGCTGAGCGCTTCGATGCCCAACGCGCCCGAACCGGCGAACAGGTCGGCCACCACGGCGCCCTCCACCACGCCCATGCTGTGGAGAGAGTTGAACACGGCCTGGCGCACCTTGTCGGTGGTGGGGCGCGTGGTGAGGCCCTCCGGGGCCACCAGCACCCGACCGCCGAACTCGCCCGCAATCACTCGCATGCAGGCCAGACTAGGGGCGTGCTGGAACCGGAGCCCACCATCGTCTGTGTGGATTGTGGTGGCCGTTGCCACCTCCTCACCCCGCCTCGCGAAGACGGCGAGTGGCTGCCTGGCGACATCGTGGCCTACCGCTGCGAAGACTGCCGCGACCGCTGGGACCTGGTACTGCCCGACGACGATCTTCCCGACGACGCCGACACCACCCACTGGTGACCCGACCACACTGCGTCCAACGTGACGGTCAGCTCTTGAAGAGGAACTCCTCGTCGTCGGCGGTGAACAGAAGGCGCACCTCGTCGAGCAGCAGCGGATGCTGCTCCAGCGTCGGGTCGGGGTCGACCAACTCGAAGGCCACCGCCCGGGCCTGCTGTACCAGTTCCCGGTCGCGGCGCAGCGACGCCAACTTCAGGTCGCTGCGGCCCTTCTGCGCGGTGTCCATGAGGGTGCCCTCGCCCCGCAGGTCGAGGTCGACCTCGGCGAGGAAGAAGCCATCGGTGCTCTCCACCAATGCCTCCACCCGCGGGTTCGAGCCTTCGACCTGTTGGGTGACCAGCCAGCACTCGCTCTCGTGAGCGCCGCGGCCCACCCGACCGCGCAGTTGGTGGAGTTGGGCGATGCCGAACCGGTCGGCGTCGAGGATGACCATCACCGTCGCGTTGGGCACGTCGACCCCCACCTCGATGACCGTGGTGGCCACCAGCACATCGAGGTCGCCGCGACGAAAGGCGTCCATCACCGCTTCCTTCTCTGATGATGGGAGGCGGCCGTGCAACAGGCCCAGGCGAAGGCCCTTCAGCTCATCGTGCACGAGACGCTCGAAGGTCTCCTGGGCACTGGCTACTTCGAGCTTCTCGCTCTCGTCGATGAGTGGGCACACCACGTAGGCCTGACGTCCCTCCCCCACCTGCTCGCGCACGGTGCCCCACGCCGCCTGCTCCATCATCGGGCCGTTCGCCCAGTGGGTGCGGATGGGTGTGCGACCGGGTGGCAGCTCGTCGAGCACACTGACGTCGAGATCGCCGTACACCGTCATCGCTGCCGTGCGCGGAATGGGGGTAGCGGTCATCACCAAGACGTCGGGCACGGTGCCGTCGGCAGCTTTGGCTCGCAGCGCCGCCCGCTGCTCGACGCCGAAGCGATGCTGCTCGTCGACCACCACCACGCCGAGACTGTGGAACGACACCGCATCCTGAATGAGCGCGTGGGTGCCGATGACGATGTCGACCGTGCCGTCGGCGAGGCCGGAGAGCACGTCGCGACGGTCGCCGCCTGTGACCCGGTTGGTGAGCAACTCCACCCGCAACGGGCGGTCGCCGAAGAGGTTGCCGGGGTCGGGAACGGTGACCCCTTCCAGCAGCCGCCGAACGCCGGCCGCGTGCTGTTCGGCCAACACCTCGGTGGGCGCCATGAGTGCACTCTGGTGACCGCCCTGCACGCCCATCAACATGGCGCACACCGCCACCAGCGTCTTGCCCGCGCCCACGTCGCCCTGCAGCAGCCGGTGCATCGGGTGCGGGGCCGCGAGGTCGACGCTGATCTCCGCGATGGCGCGCTCTTGCGCCCCGGTGAGCGAGTACGGAAGAGCAGCGCGCAGGCGTGGAACGAGTTCGCCGTCGACCACGTGGACGATGCCACGGGCCTCACGTTCGAGTGCTCGCTTGCGCATCACCAAAACCGTTTGCACACGAAGCAGTTCGTCGAACGCGAGCCGTCGACGGGCCTCGCTCTTCTCCGCCATCGTCTCGGGCAGGTGGATCTGGCGGAGCGCCGTGTGCCGATCGAGCAAGCCGTGTCGGGCGAGCACGGCGAGCGGAACCGGGTCGGCGATGCCGCGTGGCTCGCAACGCTGCAACGCGTCCTCCACCCACCCGGCGATCTCCCAGGTGTTGAGCTGGGCTTTCTCGCTCTGCGGGTAGATGGGCACGATACGGCCGGTGCGGTCGCCGATGAGGTCGACGATGGGGTTGGTCATCTGCAGACTGCCGCGGTAGAGCTCGGGCTTTCCGAACAAGGCCACCTGCAGACCCTCCCGGAACTGCTTCTCGCGCCACGGCTGGTTGAAGAACACCACGTGAAAGCGACCGCTGCCGTCGCCCACCACGGCCTCCACGATGGGTCGTCGGTTGCGACCGATGCGCTTACTCACGCTGCGCACCGCCACCAGCACCAAGGCTTCGCGCCCGGGCTCCAGGTCGCTCACCCGTGCCTCGTTGGTGCGGTCGACCCACCGACGGGGGTAGGTGGTGAGGAGGTCGAGCACCGTGTGCACCCCTACCTCGTGCAGCGACGCCAGCTTCTTCTCCCCAACGCCCTTCAAGCGCTCGACCCCAATGCCAGCGAGATCGCGAAGGGTGAGCTCGCTCACGGCAGCAGGTTCACTCCACGCCGAAAAGGTAGGGGTACAGCGGCTGACCACCGCGGTGGACCTCCACCTGCACGTCGGCCCGGTGCTCGGCCAGCCACGAGTGAATGGCGGCCGAACTGAGCGGAGTGGCATCGGCCCCCTCCACCACGGTGACGATCTCCGCGCTCGAACCCACCAAGTGCTCGAGGAGCGCAGCGACCGCGCCGTCGAGCGTGGGGGCCACAGCAACGATGCCGTCGCCACGCACGATGCCCATCCAGTCGCCCTCCTGCACCGGCCCGACATCGGTGTTGGTGCTGCGTACCGCCTGGGTGACCTCGCCGGTGGCCACGCTCTCGGCGGCATCGGCCATCTCTTCGCCGTTGGCCGACGCGTCGGCTTCAGGGTCGTACACGACGAGCGCTGCCAACGCCTCAGGCATCGAGCGGGTGGGCACCACCACCACGGTCTTCGACGTGAGGGCGTCGAGCTGCTGTGCCACGGGGATGATGTTCTTGTTGTTGGGCAGCACCACCACCTGCTGCGCGTTCACCGCTTCCACCGCCGCCAACAGTTCCGCCGTACTGGGGTTGAGCGTCTGCCCACCGGTGACCACCCCTTGCACACCGAGTTGGCCGAACAGTTCGCTCAGGCCGTCGCCGCTGCTGACCGCCACCACCGCGCACGTGACCGGCGGCAGGCCGGCACCCGCACGGGCGGGAACGTGGCCAGATCGGAAGAGCGGCGCGTAGGGAAGAGATGATATTTTAGCTGATCTCCGGTCATTTTAAAAAATACATTTTCCTTTAGCTCTTGCTGCGGTTTGCTTTCGGTTACAGGTT
>DMQJ01000170.1 GCA_003455715.1 Acidimicrobiaceae bacterium
TCTCGGCCAGGCCGTTACCGAAGGACGGACGGATCCAGGCCTTCGGTAACGGCCTGGCCGAGATGCTCTCCGTGGAGCTGGACCCGTGAGTGACTCAGCAGTCGTGCTGATGGTCCTCGGGCTCGTGGGGCTGATGGAGTTCGGCTGCCTGTGGTTCTCTGCGCGCTACGTCCGGACGGCGCACGATCTCAGCGTGCTCGAGCGCACCCTGAGTGCCGGTCACCAGCACCGGCTACAACTGTGGTGGCGGTTCGCTCCTCTGGGCGTCACGCTCTCCGCAGTCTGTCTGGTCGCCGGCCTGGTCGTCGCCCTCGGCTCCCTGCCCGTATGACCGCGCCTCAAGCATGACCGCGCCCCTCGCGGGCGCAACCCTGACCGACGTACGGCTCCGCGGCCGGTGGCCGACCGCGCTGCTGGTCTTCGGGCCCGCGTTCGTCACCTCCGTGGCGTACGTCGACCCGGGGAACTTCGCCACGAACTTCGCCGCGGGTGCGCAGTACGGCTACCTGTTGGTGTGGGTCATCGTCATGTCGAACCTGATGGCCATGGTGGTGCAGTACCTGTCTTCGAAGCTCGGCCTGGCGACCGGCCGGAGCCTCCCCG
The DNA here is from genome assembly GCA_003455715.1 of Acidimicrobiaceae bacterium. Lineage (GTDB taxonomy): Bacteria > Actinomycetota > Acidimicrobiia > Acidimicrobiales > Ilumatobacteraceae > UBA668. The sequence goes on from DMQJ01000170.1 coordinate 604, forward strand.
AGATGTGCCGGGCGCGACTCGGGCGACGGACGAACCTGCTGTTGTGGGTGCAGGCCGAGGCGGTGGCGATCGCGACCGACCTGGCGGAGTTCGTCGGTGCGGCGCTGGCCCTCAACATGATCTTCGGCATCCCGCCGCTGCAGGCCGGCCTGATCACCGCGGTCGTCGCCTTCGGCATCCTCGCGCTCGAGCAGCGTGGCTATCGCCGCTTCGAGCTGGCGATCATCGGCCTGCTCGCCGTCCTCGCGGCGGGCTTCGTCTATCTCGTGGTGGTGTCCGGTCGGCAGGACTACGACGCCCTGGCCGCGGGGCTGGTGCCGCACTTGGACGGGGTGGGCAGTCTGGGCCTGACCGTCGGCATCATCGGTGCGACAGTGATGCCGCACGCGATCTACCTGCACTCGGCGCTGCCGATCAACCGGATCCAGGCGGTAGACGCGCACGAGCGGCAGTTGTTGCTGCGCTACAACAAGTGGGACTGCGTGATCGGGCTCGGTGCCGCGGGTTTGATCAACCTCTCGATGCTGTGCGTGGCCGCGGTGGTGCTCCATGGTGGCGATGGCACCGAGACCGGCGACCTGTCGGAGGTGCACGCATTGCTCGGTGTGCTGATCGGTCCCGGAGCCGCGCTGGCGTTCGCGGTGGCCTTGCTCGCCTCCGGTTTCTCGTCCTCGAGCGTGGGGACCTACGCCGGCCAGGTGGTGATGGCCGGATTCACGGGCTGGCGGATCCCGCTGATGTTGCGGCGGCTGCTCACTATGCTCCCGGCCTTGGTGGTCCTCGGCCTCGAAGTCAGTCCGAGCCAGGCGCTGGTCTACTCGCAGATCGTGCTCTCCTTCGGCATCACCTTCGCGCTCGTGCCGCTGGTGCTGTTCACGCGCGACGCCCGGCTCATGGGCGAGATGGTCAACGCGCGTCGCACGACGGTGGTGGCGGTGTTGATCACGTTGGTGATCTCGACCCTCAACGTGGTCCTGATCGGCGCCGCGGTGACCGGGGCCTGAGGGTGGTGGTACGCTCGGTATGCAGTCGCACGCACATGCATGCTCGATCGTTGGGGCGACTGGCGCTGTCAATGGAGCGAAGGGACGTCAGGGTGAGCACAGCCAGCCAGCTGCGGCCCTTCGCGCTCGTCGCCGGCTGGGAGCAGCTCCCCGACGACATCGTGCACCTCGACGTCGCCGACGTCGCGGTCGATGCCGACGACAACGTCTTCGTGCTGGCCCGCAAGGAGCCTGCGGTCATCGTCTACGACGCCGACGGTCGGTTTCTCCGGACCTGGGGCGCGCAGGTGCTGAGCAACCGGCCGCACGCGATCACGATCTCTCCCGAGGGGACCGTCTACGTCGTCGACGAGGGGAGCCACGTCGTACGCCTGTTCAGCCCGGAGGGCGGGGAGCGCGGACTGATCGGGACGCCCGGAGCGGCGTCGGAGACAGGCGTCGACAGCTCCAATCCCAGCCTCTACCACCGGATTCAGAGCATCGAGCGCGGCGCCGGGCCGTTCAACCGACCGACCAAGGTCGCCTTCGCGCCCTCCGGGGACATCTATGTCTCCGACGGCTACGGCAACGCGCGCATCCACCAGTTCACCGGCGACGGCGTGCTCCTGAGGTCGTGGGGCGAGCCGGGTTCAGGGCCGGGCGAGTTCAACCTGCCGCACTGTGTGAGCGTGCTCAGTGATGGTCGCGTGCTGGTCTCCGACCGCGAGAACGACCGGCTGCAGGTCTTCACACCCGAGGGCGGTTTCATCGAGGAGTGGCCCGGGCTGCAGCGACCGACCGCGACCACCATCGGCCCGGACGGCCTGGTCTACGTCTTGGAGAGTGGGTTGTGGAAGGGCGACGTCTCGATCGCCCGCGGGACGATGGAGGAGGACCTGGCGCCGCGGGTGAGCATCTTCGACGACCGCGGCACGCTCCTCGAGCGGTGGGGCAATGTGGGCGACGACCCATGTCGCCCGGGCAACCTGGTGGCGCCTCACGGGCTGTGCATCGACTCGCGTCATCACCTCTACATCGCCGAGGTCACACACACCTCGCGGAGTCGACGTGGCCGTGATGCCGACGACGGCCACACCCTTCAGAAGTTCGCGCGCGTGTCATGATGCCGCGATGAGCGAGCGTCTCCCGCCGCCCAGGACGCTCGGGCCCGACTCCGAATTGCCCCTTCAGTACCCCCTCTCGGCACTCGAGTCCGACGAGGCGTGGTACGTCGTGGTCCAGGGCCGCGCCGAGGACTGGCTGGCTCGGTTCGAGAAGGGTCCGGGCTTCGATGCGCGCGAGTGGGCCACCGCCATGGCACACACCTTCAACACCCGCCTGCTGGCGCAGATCGAGGCGCCCGACTGACCTGTCCCGTTCATCCGCCAGCGACGGTATACAACGGCATGCCGCCGAGGTACGATGCGGTGACGCGCGACACCGTGGACGCATCCGAGACCGGCTCGGCCCACCGTCGCGGCGAGGCTTTGGAGGCGCAGGCCAGATGTCGGTGCAGACCCGTGAGCAGAGCGAGACACGGCGGCAGAAGCTGGACGACGTGCTCGTCGTGGACACCGACGTCCACGTCTACGAACTGCCGAAGGACCTCATCGACTACATCGACATGCCCTGGCAGGTCGCGCTGGAGCAGGTGAAGGACCGGTCGGGCAACTTCATCCCGGCGTTCGCGCCCGGCGCCAGCGGCTTCAGCTTCGGCCCGATCTGGCCCACGAGCCACGAGTCGGATCGCATCGTCCGGACGCCGGAGGCCATGCGCGAGGAGTTGACGAACATCAACGTCGACATCGGCATCCTGTTCCCCAACAACCTCCTCAAGCTCCCGACGCTGACCGACGACGAGTACGCCGCGGCGCTGACAAGGGCGTACAACGCCTGGCTGGCCGACACGTGGTGCCTGCCCGACCAGGGGCTGCTCGGGGTGCTGTGCGCCTGCCCGCACGCGCCCGATGACACCGCGGCCGAGATCCGGAAGTACGCCAAGCATCCGGGGATGGTCGGGGTTTACCTGCCTAGCGCCGCGGTCGACCCACTGTGGGGGAGTCGGAAGTACGACCCGATCTACGAGGCCTGCGAGGAGGCCGACTTCGCGGTGCTGTTGCACAGTGTCGGCATCGTGCACCCGGCGTACCCGTTCAACACCCACGGGTTCACCAGCGGGTTCGCGCGGCACGCGACCTCGCACACGTTCTCGATGATGGCCAACCTCGTCGACATGATCTCCACCGGCGTGCCAGAGCGGTTCCCCAAGCTCCGGATCGCGTTCACTGAGGCGGGGGTCGCCTGGGTCCCGTTCCTGATGATGCGGATGGACCGGATCTACCGTGAGCGCCGCCACGAAGTGCCGTTCCTGACCAAGCCGCCCAGCGAGTACATGACCAGCTTCTACTACGCCACGCAGCCGATCGAGGAGCCGCAGAACCTTCGCGACCTGGTCACGCTGGTCGACCTCTACCAGGGCGACACGCAGACGATCTTCGCCTCGGACTGGCCGCACCACGACTTCGAC
>DMQJ01000103.1:0-6637 GCA_003455715.1 Acidimicrobiaceae bacterium
GCCGCCCCCGGCGCGACGGGGGCGGCGGTCGCCGCGATCACCGCGATCACCACGGTCGCCGCGCTCGCGCCGGGCGAGTTGCTGCGTGACAGCTTCGAAGGGGCGCTCGCTCGGCAGGAGTTCGAGCAGGCCGGTGCGAGCCGCCTTCTCCTTGGCACCAGCCACGGAGATGATGGTGATGCCGTCGAGGTCGTTCTCGGCCTCTGCGCGCAACACTTTGCCGACCTTGGCATCGGCGGGCAGCAGGGAGCCGTCGACGACTCCCTTGGGCTTCTGTGCACCTGCGGCCCTCCACGACCACGTGCCGTCGGGGCGCGCGCTGGTGAGCTCGATATCAATCCTGCGGGACATAGGGCACCACGGTATCGGCTGGAGAGCACTTCGTTCCATCCTCAACCGGGTCGATACCCTGCTCGCCGTGCCGATCTATGCCCTTGGCGAGCATGTTCCCGCCATCCATCCCGACGCTTACATCCACCCCGACGCCGTCATCATCGGCGATGTGCGCATCGCCAGGGAGGCCAGCATCTGGCCCGGCGCTGTGCTGCGCGGCGACGAGGGGTTCATCTCCATCGGGGCACGCACCAGCATTCAAGACAACTGTGTGCTGCACACCACGCCCGAGTGGCCCACGGTGGTCGGCGACGATTGCGTGGTGGGCCACATGGTGCACCTGGAGGGCTGCACCATCGAGTCGGGCTGCCTGGTGGGCAACGCGAGCGTGGTGCTGCACCGAGTGGTGGTGCGCACCGGCGCGATCGTTGCTGCCAATGCGGTCGTGCTGAACGACACGGAGGTGCCATCACGGGCGCTGGCAGTCGGCACGCCGGCCGTCATCAAGGCCGACCGTGCCCGGCAGAGCGACATCGATCGCGGTGTCCGGTCGTACGTCCACCGGGCGCGCCGCTACCGCACCGACCTGCGCCGGATCGACTGATGCAAGCACTGGTGGTGACCGTATCGCCGGCCGAGGTAGAGGTGGCCAGCGATGCACCGTGGGGGTTGGGTGTGGTGGCCGTCGAAGAGCGAGTGGCAGGCGATCTGGTGGAGCTCTGGACGTCTCTGGGCGACGAGCCGGTGCAGCCCGAGCTGCCGTGGCCGTGGCGCTTCGAGACGGTCGACGAAACAGTGGCCGACACGTGGCGGGAGTTCGCCGAACCAATCGAGGTGGAGGCGGGCCTTGTCGTGCGGCCCGCCTGGGTGTCGTTCGAAGCGCCAGCGGGCACCACGGTGTTGCACATCGAGCCAGGTGCCACGTTCGGGATGGGCGATCACCCCACAACGGTGCTCTGCTTGCGGGCGGTGCGTCGCCTGGTGCAGCCGGGTTGCACGGTGCTCGACGTGGGCTGCGGTAGCGGGGTGCTGGCGGTGGCCGCGATGGTGTTCGGTGCCGGCTCGGCAGTTGGTGTCGACATTGCGCCTGCGGCAGTGCCGGTCACCCTCGCCAATGCCGCCGCCAACGGGGTGGACGTGATGGTGAGCACCACTGATCTCGCCGATGTGGCTGGCGAGTTCATCGTGGTGCTGGCCAACATCCTCGCCCCAACGCTGGTGGCACTGGCGGCCGACCTCCGCCGTGTGCTGGCGCCGAGTGGGCGGTTGGTCATCAGCGGCATCCTCGCCGACGCCCATCAGCACGTGCTCGACGCGCTGGCCCCGCTGGTGGTGGAGCACACCGAGGAACTCGATGGCTGGGTGGCGGTCACACTGCGTCAGCCCTGATCGTTCCCCGAGCGAGCAAGGGCACGGTAACGGCTGGGGGTGAGGCCGACGTGATGTTGGAACTGGCGGCTGAGCTGGCTCTGGTCGAAGAAGCCGCATGCAGCGGCGATGTGGGCGATCGGCATGTCGGTCGTCACCAGCAGGCTGGCGACATGTTCGAGTCGGGTTCGCAGCACGTACTGCTTGGGGGTCACGTTGAGCACCCGGCGCATCGCACGCTCGAGACGATCGGCGCTCATCCCCGCCGCTTCGGCGATGTCGCGCACCAGGAGTGGGCTGGCGTACGAGCGGCGCACCAACTCCACCGCCGAACGGAGACCTCCGAGCCCGGCCGTTCCACGGGGGAGTTGCACCGGTACCGACACCGCCACCACCACCGGGTCGTTGCCGAGGTGGTGGAGCACCTTGCTGGAGAGATACCAGTCGGATCTCCCGCGTGCATCAGAAATGAGCTCCAGCTGATTGCGCGAGGGTCGGCCGGTGGCGAACAGCGATCGGTCCTGTGCGTCGTAGGAGGCAGCCAGCTCGGGCGCAAACAGATCACGGGCGCGTAACCCAAGCACATCGTCGACGCGACGGGCGCCGATGCGAGCGATGAACGCATCGTTCACCCCTACGTATCGGCCCTCGACATCCTTGACGCAGATCATCACGTGCGGAACGCCGTCGAAGAGGCGCAGCAGAAGGTCGAGGGCGTCGGAGGCCACGACACAGTGTTGCACTCGCGTTTGTACGAACGGCGTGTTGACCCGAGCCGACTCGCCAAGACTGGCGGCCACCGGTCGGAGAAGATGCGCGCACCATGACTGACTCCGAACGCCGCACGCGGGGCGGGGGCCGCGACGGCCGCCGGGCGCTGCGCAGCGCACCCCAGGCAATGTTCCCTACCCTCGTGCGAAACATTCCCACCTACGAGCTCCTGCCGTCGGAGGCCGTGGAGATGATCCACGACGAGTCGATGAAGATTCTCGAGGACGTCGGCTGCGAGTTCCGCGACGAGGAGGCGCTGTCGTACTGGCGCTCCGCCGGTGCCGACGTGCATGACAGCCGAGTGCGAATCGACCGCGACTTGCTGATGGCACTCATCTCCACGGCCCCGTCGGAGTTCACGCTCCACGCGCGCAACCCGGAGCGCTCCGTGCAGATCGGTGGGCGCAACTCGATCTTCGTACCGATGTACGGCGCGCCCTACGTGCGCGATCTGGACGGTGCCCGTCGCTACGGCTCACTCGACGACCTCAACAACTTCCATCGATTGGCGCAAATGTCGGCCCCGTTGCACTCGGCGTCGTCGATCATCTGCGAGCCGATGGAGATCGCCGTGCCGAAGCGGCACCTGCACATCATCCACTCTGCGATGACCTACTCCGACAAGCCGTTCATGGGCATTGTCACCTCCAAGGAGCGAGCGGAGGACGTGATGGCGATGGCCGGCATCGTGTTCGGCGAAGAGTTCGTGAAGGACAACACGGTTGTCGTGTCGATCACCAACTGCAACTCACCATTGGTGTGGGATGCGACGATGCTCGACGCGATGAAGGTGTACGCGGCGTCGAACCAGCCGGTGATCTGCGCCCCTTTCGCGCTGTGCGGTGCATCGACACCAGCTTCGCCGGTCGGTGCGATTGCCCAGGTGAACGCGGAGGCCCTTGCAGGGGTGGCGTTCACCCAGTTGGTCCGCGCCGGCGCACCGGTGCTGTACGGGCAGTTCATGATCACCGTCGACATGCGCACCGGGGCACCGATGGGGGGCACCATCGAAGGCGCTCAGATGATGTACGTGATGGGTCAACTGGCCCGCCGCTACGGCCTTCCCTGGCGTACCTCGGGGTTCCATGTTGGGTCGAAGGTGAACGACGCGCAGGCCGGCTACGAGGCCAACATGCTGATGCACGCTGCGATCCTCTCCGGCGCCAACTACATCTGGCACTCGGCAGGCTGGCTGGAGGCCGGCCTGGCGTGCGGCTATTCCAAGTTCGTCACCGACGTCGAGCAGTTGCATGGCTGGTACCGCTATGCCGGCGGTCTGTCGTTCGACGACTTCACGGACGCCATGGCCGCCGTGCGCGAGGTGGGACCACAGGGTCACTACTTGGGTACCAAGCACACGTTGGAGCACTTCGAGTCGGCGTTCTTCAGCCCGTCGATCATGGACTTCAACTCGTTCGAGCAGTGGACCGCGGAGGGGGCGAAGGACCACGACGAACGAGGCCGCGACAAGGCTCGGGCGCTGTTGGCCGGCTACGAGCAGCCTCCGATGGAGGCATCGATCGCAGAGGGTTTGGCCGACTTCATCGCCAGGCGCGAGCGAGAACTCCCCGACACCGTCAGCTGAGGGCGCGGGGCTCGTTCAGCGTTCCGTCGCACGGGTGAGGGCGCGCCACCGCACCGGCGTGTAGCCAACCACGCGACGGAAGTGGCGGCTGAAGGCGCTTTGGTCGTAGTAGCCACATGCCGTGGCGATCTCTACGAGCGGCTCGTCGGTGGTCTCCAAGCGACGAAGTGCCTCTTCGAGACGGAATCGCATCACCAGTTGCTTCGGGGAGAGACCGAGGGTGCGGCGGGCGGTTCGTTCGAGCTGGCCCGTCGTCATGCCCGCTGCGGTGGCCATGTCGTCGACCGTGAGTGGCGAGGCAAATCGCTGTCGGGCAACGTCGACTGCGGACGCCAGCTGCGCATGGGTGGACACCGAGTCGAGACGTGCCCTAAGATCGACGCTGACTGCCACCAGGCCGAGTGCTCGACCCTGGTTGTCGACCCAACGCGACTTCGATGTGACGTACCACCCCATCGAGCCGTCGCCTCTCGGGATGAGCTCGAGTTCATTGGTGAGCATGCGCCCTGTTGCCAGCACCTCGCGGTCTTGTGCCTCGTAGCGCTCGGCGAGCTCAGACGGGTAGAGGTCGCGGGCCGTGCGCCCGACGACCCGGTCGACCCCGGCCACGCCGGCGCGCTCGGCGAATGCAACGTTGGCGGCCAGATAGACGCCCTCGGCGGACTTTACGCAGAACAGCACACCTGGAGTCGTGGCCAGCACATCGGTGACGGCGACGAGCGATGGGTCGAGCACCGCTCCATCTAAGTGGATGTTTTCGGCCGCGTTGGCGATGGATACGTACAAGACGGAACTGCCCTCCTTCGGCTTCCATGCAGCCATGGGGAATCTTGCCGCGCCACCTTCGTCTGCTCCGATCAGTCACGACCCTGCATCGAGTGCAGAGTCGGTGGCCAGCGGCCTGCTAGCGGCCAGCCTCAGCGGCGCAACACGGCGTGAACGGAGGCGCCAGGCACGTCTCGGTCGGATGCTGGCCGACCCCGCAACGCGAGAGTTGCTGTTCGGCCTCACCGACGAGGTGCTGCGGTTGCGCCTCCCGCGCGAGGCTGCCGCCCGGTTCGCCGATCTCGTGACGGCCACTCCCTCGCTGGCGGTCGGTCGGATCGATGCCGCACTGCTGCGCGCCGGGGCGCTGGTTGCCACTCGTGCGCCGCGTCTGGTGATGCCGATGGTGACGCGCCGCATCAAAGCCGAGACACATGGCATCGTGCTGCCCGCCGACGACCCCGGCTTCTCCGACCATGTGCGCCGCCGGCGGGGCGAGGGCGTGCGGTTGAACGTCAACACGTTGGGTGAGGCAATTCTCAGTGATGCGGAGGCCGACGAGCGGATGCGGAAAGTGTGCGCTCGGATCGACCGGCCGGATGTGGACTACGTCTCGGTGAAGATCTCGTCGATTGTCGCCAACCTCGACGTCTTTGCCTTCGACCACTGCATGGAGTTGGTGTGCGGCCGCTTGACCGAGCTGTATCGACGCGCCAACGCGGCGATGCCGCGAACCTTTGTGAACCTCGACATGGAGGAGTACCGCGATCTGGAGTTGACGCTGCAGGCGTTCATGCGGGTGCTGTCGCAACCGGAGTTCCACACCATGGAGGCAGGCATCGTGGTGCAGGCCTATCTTCCCGACTCGCACGACGCGCTGGAGCGGCTGGGGGAGTGGGCGGGCGCACGAGTCGCGGCCGGCGGCGGGCAAGTGAAGGTGCGCCTGGTGAAAGGCGCCAACCTGGCCATGGAAAAGGTGGAGGCCGAACTCCACGGGTGGACGCCTGCGCCGTACGCCACGAAAGCCGAGGTCGATGCCAGCTACAAGCGTCTGCTGGAGCGGGCGCTCACGGCGAGGTGGGCACACGCGGTGCGCATCGGGCTGGCGAGCCACAACCTGTTCGATCTCGCGTGGGGCCTCGAGCAGGCAACGGCCGCCGGGGCGCGTGAGCGCATCGACGTGGAGATGTTGGAAGGAATGGCGCCCGCCCAGGCACGAGCCGTGATGGCACTCGCCGGCGGCCTGCTGATGTACGCGCCGGTGGTGACCGACGCCGACTTCGAAGCGAGCCTCGCCTATCTCACACGACGGCTCGACGAGAACACCCAGCCCGACAACTTCCTCAGGGCTCTGTTCGACCTCACCCCCACATCCGCTGAGTTCGCGTCGCAGGCAGGCAGGTTCAGGGCGGCTGTAGCCGAGCGGGCAACCGTCGGAACGGGTCGTCGGCGGGCTCCGCTGCCACCTCCCGCCGACGACGCCTTCGCCAACGAGCCGGATGGCGATGCCACCGATCCCGTGTATCGGGCAGCGGTGATGAAGGCGTTGGCAGAGCCGCCGAGGGTGGTGGTGCCGCGCACCGACGCGATCGAGGGGATCGAGTTGGCGGTGAGTGCGGCTGTGCACGCGTTCACACCCGCAGCCAACCACAACGAGCGGCGGCGCTGGCTGCATGCCATGGCGAAGCGGATGGCGGACGATCGGGCCACGACGGTGGCGCTGATGGCCCACACGGTCGGCAAGACCGTCCGCGAGGGCGACCCCGAGGTGAGCGAGGCGATCGACTTCTGCCGCTACTACGCGGCGCAGGCGAA
>DMQJ01000103.1:6820-7238 GCA_003455715.1 Acidimicrobiaceae bacterium
TCGACTTCTGCCGCTACTACGCGGAGGTCGGCATCGACAGCCTGGACGCTGCGGCGGCACGCGGGTGCAGCGTGGAGGGCCGGGGCGTCGTCGTGGTGGTGGCACCATGGAACTTCCCGTACGCCATTCCCGTCGGTGGCGTCGCTGCAGCGCTCGCAGCCGGCAACAGCGTGATCCTCAAACCGGCCCCCGAAGCGGTCGAGGTGGGCGCGTGGATCGCCGAACAGTGCTGGGCCGCTGGCGTGCCGCGCGATGTGCTGCAGCTCGGGGCGTGCCCCGACAACGAAGTGGGCAAGCGGCTGGTCACTCACCCAGATATCGACACTGTGGTGCTGACCGGTTCGTACGAGACAGCGACCATGTTCCTCAACTGGAAGCCCGACCTTCGTCTGGTTGCCGAGACGAGCGGCAAGAACGC
>DMQJ01000103.1:7419-7640 GCA_003455715.1 Acidimicrobiaceae bacterium
TGCCGAGACGAGCGGCAAGAACGCACTGGTCATCACCGGTGCCGCCGACATCGACCTGGCGATCGCCGACCTGGTTCGCTCAGCGTTCGGGCATGCGGGCCAGAAGTGCTCGGCCGCGAGCCTCGGCATCGTCACGGCAGCGGTGTACGACGACTCCGCGTTCATGCGTCGGCTCGCGGAGGCCGTGCGCAGCGTGCGAGTGGGCCCGGCCACTGATCCGG
>DMQJ01000493.1:0-4945 GCA_003455715.1 Acidimicrobiaceae bacterium
AGACAAAGCAGTACGAGTTCGGCGACCCGTTCCAACTCGATCTACACCGCACGGTGCGCAACGCCATCCGTCGCCAAGGTCCGGGCACGCCGGTGCGCCTGCAGCCCGACGACTTCGAGATCGAACGCACCGAACACCTCACCCGCTCCAGCACGGTGCTGATGCTCGACCTCAGCATGAGCATGCCGATGCGCGACAACTTTCTGCCGGCCAAGAAGGTGGCGATGGCGCTGCACTCGCTCATCACCAGCCAGTTCCCGCGCGACTACATGGGGCTGGTGGGCTTCAGCGAGACGGCGTACGTGCTCACGCCAGCACAGTTGCCCGAGGTGAGCTGGGACTTTGCCTACGGCACCAACATGCACCACGGGTTCACGCTGGCTCGCCAGATGCTCGCCCGCCAGAGCGGCACCAAGCAGATCATCATGATCACCGACGGCGAGCCCACTGCGCACATCACACCGCGCGGCGACGTGTTCTTCAACTATCCGCCGGTGCAGGAGACCGTGGAGGCCACCCTGCGCGAGGTGGTGCGGTGCACCCGCGAGGGCATCCGCATCAACACCTTCATGCTCGACGCCAACTACGGGTTGAAGGCGTTCGTCGAGCAACTCACCGCCATCAACCGCGGCCGCGCGTTCTTCACCGACAACCAGTCGCTCGGCGATTACGTGCTCGTCGACTTCATCGAGCACAAGCGCCAGCAGGCCCGCGGACGCGGTCGCCGCGCGGGCTGACCCAGGCCGACGCGCGCGATCCCGCCGCGCGCATTCGCTGCTCAACGCATTCGCGAAATCCCCCCTTGCGGAAAGGGTGTGTGATAGGGGAGAATGACACCCATGTAATTACAGGGGTGTCGAACGGCACCCCGCCACAGGCCAGTGTGCAGCGCACACGAGCAGGGAGGGCCACCACATGCAGATCGACGAACCCATCGACACACGAGCGAATTGGCAAGACCAGGCGAACTGCCTCGGTGTCGACCCCGATCTGTTCTTCCCCGAGCGTGGTGCCTCCACCCGTGAAGCCAAGGAAGTGTGCCGGGGCTGCGTGGTGCGCGGCGACTGCCTCGAGTATGCGCTCGTCAACGGCGAGAAGTTCGGCATCTGGGGTGGCCTCAGCGAACGCGAGCGTCGCCGTCTGCGTCGCCAGCGAGCCCAAGCCGCCCGCCGTACCACCGCCTGACCCGCGGCACGTCCCGTCCCTCCTCCCGCTAGGCTTCCCGCATGATCGCAGCTGGCATCGGCCCTCAAGAACTGGTCATCGTTCTCGTCATCGTTCTGTTGCTCTTCGGCGGCTCGCAGCTGCCCAAGCTGGCCAAGAACCTGGGCAAGGCCCAGAAAGAGTTCAAGGACGGCCTGGCAGAGGGCCAGAAGGAAGCCGCCAAGACCGACGACGAGGCCTGATCGTCTCGGGCTGGCATGCCCTGAATAACGCAACGACGCCGGTCGCAGCTGCGCCGGCGTCGTGTCGCGTCTCGGATTGAAATGCTGGTGAGCGGAGCGGGAACCTCGCTCAGACCGCGAGCTTGCGGCGCTTGAGGATGCGGCGCCGTTCACGCTCGCTGGCGCCACCCCACACGCCATGCTCGATGCGCTGCTCGAGCGCGTACTCCAGGCACTGGTCTTTCACCGGGCAGTCGTTGTTGCAGATCTTGCGGGCACGATCCACTCCCACGCCGTCGGAGGGGAAGAACACCGCCGGCGCGTAATTGCGGCAGTTGCCCTGGCTCATCCAGGCCGTGGTGGAGTCGGCGTCGACGGGGGCTGCGGCGACGGAGTTGTTCGATTGCATGCGCGTGTCTCCTTCATGCTGTGAGGGGGGTCTCACAGCTCGTTGGTGCGCCCGCACGAAGCCCTTCGCTCGGGCGGCCGCACCGTCGTCACCGATGAAGACGTCGATGGAGGCGATTCGGTTCCCGAGTTCGGATGATTCTTCCACGTTCGTCACCTGTTTGTCATGACAGCGACCTGATTTTCTGTCGCTCATCTCCGGTCCACCCCATGGTCGCCAACGTGTCACCTGTCGCTCAGCGAGCGGTTACTCGCCCTGCGTACCGTTCCGCATCGTGGACGACGCAACGATTGCGCTGCGATGCCGTGATGCCCTTGCCGAGTTGCGGACGGCTCTCGCCAGCGCCCAGCAGGCGGCGGGGCCAGCACTGGCAGCTGTCCACCCGACGCACGTCGCTTCGGCCGTCAATCTCGTGCACTATGTGGAACTCCGTCGGCACGATCTGCGTGCGGTGCAACACGATCTGTCGTCGCTCGGCGTGTCGAGCCTGAGCCATCCCGAGCAGTCGGTGAGCGAGTCGATCGACGCGGTCATCGCTGTGCTCGACCATCTCGTGGATCGGCCCGGGCCACTTCACCGCGTCAGTCGAACGGGAAGCGGCACCCTGGCGGCGCACGCAGACCGTCTCCTTGGGCCACGACGCGACGGCGGCCGAACACGAGTGATGGTGACGCTTCCGAGCGATGCAGCCACGCGACCGGAGTTGGTGCGCGAGTTGGCCGACGCAGGGATGGACATTGCCCGCATCAACTGCGCTCACGACGATCCACCCGCGTGGGCGGCGATGGCGGGAGCGGCTCGGCAGTGTGACGGTGTGTTGGTGGCAATGGACCTCGCCGGTCCGAAAGTGCGCACGGGCCCCATCGAGCCCGGGCCGCCTGCCATGAAGATCTCGCCACGACGTGATGTACGAGGAACGGTGGTGTCGCCTGCCTACCTGCGCCTGGCGTCGATCGACGATGGCAATGCCGCGTCCTCGGAGCGAGCGGTGCCTGTGGACGACAGGGGATGGTTGCGGCGCCGGGCGGTGGGCGATGTGGTGGTGGTGGCCGACGCCAGAGGTGTCGATCGGCGGTGGCATGTGGTCGACGTGGACGAAGGAGGGTGCATCGTTGCCGTCCACAAGACCACCTACCTGGCGCCGGGCGCCCACTTGCGAACCGCCGTGGGCGAACATGACGATGCGGCGCACGTGGGCGACCTGCCCAGGCGGGCGCAGTCGATACGGGTGCTCGCCGGCCATCGAGTGGTGTTGGTGAACAGCATGGAGCCGGTGCCGCCGTCGCCCGATGATGCCGATGTGCATCGCATCGGCTGCTCGCTGCCCGAAGTGTTTCGCGACTGCCAGGTGGGCCAGCGCGTGTGGTTCGACGACGGCAAGTTCGGAGGCGTGGTCGAGCGCGTCGACCGAGCCGCCGGCGAGCTGGCCGTGCGCTTGCACCAGGTGCCACCCGGTGGAGCGAAGCTGCACGCCGGTAAAGGAATCAACCTGCCCGACACCGATCTGCGCCTCCCCGCGCTCACCGCCGCCGACTGCGAGGCGCTGCAGAGCGTCGTGCGGCTGGCCGACATCGTGAACGCCTCGTTCGTGCGCAGCGCCGACGACGTACGGCAACTGCTCAGCGCGCTCGAGGCCCTCGACGCGGCGAACCTGGGAGTGGTGGTGAAGATCGAGACGGCGGAGGGCTTCCGGCATCTGCCGGAGATTCTTCTGGCGGGGATGCGTCACGAGCGGCTCGGGGTGATGATCGCCCGCGGTGATCTCGCCGTCGAGGTGGGCTTCGAACGGCTCGCCGAGGTGCAAGAAGAGATGCTGTGGCTGTGTGAAGCCGCACGAGTGCCGGTGATCTGGGCCACCGAGGTGCTCGACTCGATGGCCCGCACCGGCCGACCGTCGCGGGCGGAGGTCACCGATGCGGCCAGGGCGCATCGTGCCGAATGCGTGATGCTCAACAAGGGGCCGCACATCACCGATGCGGTGCGCGCCGTGCAGGAGATCGTGCAACGCATGCACCAGCACCAGGGCAAGAAGCACCACCTGCTGCGCCGCCTCAGGGCCTGGGACGACTTCGCCCCGGGGTGAGCTAGGAACGCCGTGGCCCGGCTCGCGGGCAGCTGCGAGCCGGGCCACCGCATTGCTCACGCTTCGTCGTGGCGACGGCGGAGGGGGAGGTTCACCGGCGCCACGCGATCTGTGTGGTGTGCGCCGCACGGTACGCGGGCAAGGTGAACGGAGCTGGACGAGGTGGGTGGCCATCCGGGCAACAGCGAGCGAACACCAGGCGAGCGGCGCCCGGCGGCAGCGGCGGTAGGCTTGTCAACTATGACCGATATCGCCACCGAGCCGCCGCGGGCGCACGTTCGCATCGTCTACCTCGGCCCCGTGTCGCCTCACTGGGAGCTCTACAGCGACTACGGCGACCGCACGCTGCTCGATGAGTTCCGCACACGCGCCCTTGCGCGGCTGGTGCTGCTGCCACGCGACGACCCGCAGTTCCGGCGCAACCGCGAGCGCATCGTGCGCGACGCCGAGCGCGAGCGCATCAGCCTCGAGTGGGATCTCGGCATTCCCGAGTACGACGCCTGAGAACCACCCGCCCGGTCGGTAGTGTGCGGCTCGTGCCGCGCCGTCTTCTCAATCGTGAACTGAGCTGGTTGGCCTTCAACCGGCGCGTGCTGTCGCTGGCTTCCGAGTCGGGCATTCCACTGCTCGAGCGCCTGAAGTTCATTGCCATCTGTTCGTCGAACCTCGACGAGTTCTTCCAGGTCCGCGTCGCCGCGCTGAAAGACCAGGTGGCCGCCGGTCTGAGTGCGCCGTCACCTGACGGGATGAGTCCGCAGGCGCAGCTCACCGCGGTGGGCGCCGCGGCCGATGCGTTCGTGGCAGAGCAAGAGCGGGTGGTGTTCGATGTCTTGCTGCCCGAGCTGGCTCGTCACGGCGTGCACCTCGTGCACTGGGGCGACCTCGGTGAAGCCGATCATCACCACCTCATCCAGTTCTTCGAAGACCGCGTCTTCCCGGTGCTCACACCGCTCGCGGTCGACCCAGCCCACCCATTCCCCTACATCTCCAACCTTGCACTCAGCCTGGCGGCGATGGTGAGCGACCCCGATACCGGCGAACGTCGCTTTGCACGAGTGAAGGTGCCTC
>DMQJ01000493.1:5118-5263 GCA_003455715.1 Acidimicrobiaceae bacterium
GCTTTGCACGAGTGAAGGTGCCTCGCCTGTTCCCGCGTTTGGTGGCACTGCCCGATGGGCGTCGCTTCGTGCCGGTGGAGGAAGTCATCGCCGCGCAGTTGCATCAATTGTTCGTGGGCATGGTGGTGGAAGAGCACTGTTGCTT
>DMQJ01000417.1:0-179 GCA_003455715.1 Acidimicrobiaceae bacterium
CTGCAAGGCGGCGAGCGGCATCGACGGGCGATTGGCGCGCACCCTCGCGCTGCCACCGCCCTGCACCTGCCCCCGGTCGGCGTTGGGCCCGAGGACCGCCACCTGCTGATTGGGTTGCAGCGGGAGCACCCCGTTGTTGGTGAGCAGCACCATCGACGAGATGGCGGCACGGCGGATGA
>DMQJ01000417.1:358-657 GCA_003455715.1 Acidimicrobiaceae bacterium
ACGAGATGGCGGCACGGCGGATGACCTCGCGGGTGGCCGGCGAGTCGTCGGTGGTCTCGGTGCCATCGTGCTGACCGGCGTGCGTCCAGTCCATCAACTGCAGGAGGCGCCGCACGCTTTCGTCGACTCGCGCTTCGGAGGTGCGTCCGTCGCGAACCGCTTCGAGAAGGGCGTCGCCGCGGTAACGGGTGGGGCCGGGCATCTCCAGGTCGAGGCTGGCCTCCAGGCTCTCAGCGGCCGTGTGAGTGCCGAACCAGTCGCTGTACACCACCCCGTCGAAGCCCCACTCGTCGCGCAGC
>DMQJ01000417.1:825-3344 GCA_003455715.1 Acidimicrobiaceae bacterium
GCTCTTCCGATCTCGAAGCCCCACTCGTCGCGCAGCACCCCGCGCAGCAACTCGGGGTGCTCACTGGCGTAGGTGCCGTTGATGCGGTTGTAGCTGCTCATCAGCGCGCGCACGTCGGCGCCGCCGTCGGCGACCGGCTTCACGGCCTGCTCGAAGGGCACCAGGTAGGCCTCGCGAAGTGTGGCGTCGTCGACCTCGCTACTGATGTTGTGGCGGTCGTATTCGGTGTCGTTGGCGACGAAGTGCTTGATGCAGCACGCCACGCCTTCGCCTTGCACGCCGCGCACGTAGGCGGTGGCGATCTGGGCGGTGAGGTGCGGGTCTTCGCTCATGCACTCGAAGTTGCGACCACCGATGGGCGTGCGGTGCAGGTTCACCGTGGGTGCGAGTAGCACGTGCGCGCCCTTGCTGCGGGCCTCGCGGCCGAGAGCGTGGCCCACATCTTCCACCAGCGCCGGGTCGAACGTCGCCCCCAGGGCGGTGCCGCAGGGAAAGCTGGCCGAGGCGGGGCCGTTCCAGCTCGTGCCTCGTACACCGGCTGGGCCGTCGCTGCACCGCAGGCGGGGCACGCCAGGGAGTTCGTGGGTATGCCAGTTGTCGTGCCCTGCGAGCAGCGTGACCTTCTGCTCCAGGGTGAGCCCCGCGAGCACGGCGTCGATGTCGATCATGCCCGCCAGCATGTCACGCCCCTCCCCCACGTTTTACGTAAAAGGTGACAGGTTGTGCACAGGCTCTGACCAGGGCCTCCGGGTTGTGACCTTTTACGTAAAGGCTGGGGTGGGGGGTGGGACGGAGCGGTCGCTCACCCAGTTGCCGTGGAAGCCGTAGGGCACCCGCTGAGGCAGCAACACCCGAGCGACGGGGCCGCGGGTGACGTCTTGCGCGTCGATGACCACCAACTCGGTGGAACCAGCGGGCACGTCGTGCACGAACGTGAGCAACCAGCCGTCGTCCTCGGCGGTGGGGTCGGGACGGCTGACGAACACCGGCTCGCCGCCGCTGCGGCCCGGTCCGTGCTGGCACACCGTGCGCTCGCCCGTGTGCAGGTCGTACTTGATGGTGGGCCACGTCGGATCGAGCCCCGGCGAGGTGGCGTAGCCGTAGCGGTAGGGCTTGCCGGTGAGCGAACCGCGGTGCCGCGGGAACTCGCTCGCCTGCTCGTCGACGACCGACACACTGCAGGTGCGGCGCGTGGGGTCGATGGTCCAGCGCTCGAGCCGGGCGAAGGTGTCGCCGAAGGGGCCGAGGATGTCGGCGTCGAACATGCGGTCGTACATACACACGTCGAGCACCACCGTGCCGTCGGGCGCGTCGAACGCGTTCATCGGGTGGAACACGTACCCGAGCGGCACGTCGACCCACACGATGTCGGCAGCTTCACCCTCACGCGGCAGCAGTCCCACCCGCGAGCCATAGTCGGGGTTCCAGCGGAACGGGAACCGGCCGGCGAATGCGAGGTCGAAGTCGACCGTCACCGGCATGTCGTACACCACGGCGTAGCGGCCGGTGAGCGACATGTCGTGCATCATCACCATGCCCGGCACCGGCACATCCACCACCTTGCGCACCCTTCCGTCGGGCGCCACCACCACGTACTGCACGTGGTCGATCAGATGCGGCCAGGCGTAACACATGGCGTGCATCTCGCCAGTGTCGGGGCACACCTTGGGGTGCGCCGTGAACCCGTTGGGCAACGTGCCGAAGAAGTCGTTGCGGGCCACGGTCTCGAGCTCGTAGGTGAGTTCCACCGGGCAGCCGCCCGCTTCCACCATCGCCCAGGTGGTGCCGGCAAAGCCACCGACGTTGGTGTTCGGCCCACCACCGGAGTCGTTCCAGTTGCGGCCGCCGATGTCGGGCAGACCCCTGGCCGTCGACAACGCGGTGGAGCCCACGTAGCGGTTGCGATACCACTCCGCCTTGCCCTCGCGCAGGCGCACGCCGTGCACCATCCCATCGCCGACGAACCAGTGATGGGTCTGCTGATCGACCTCGGCGAGCGGGTTCGGGCCGTTGCGCAGGTAGCGGCCATTGAGGTCGGCCGGCAGGTCGCCCACCACCTGGAGGTCGAACGCCGTCACCTCCTCGCGCACCGGGCCGTAGTTGCCCTGCAGATACAGGTTGGGTGAAGCAGCGGTGTCGGTCATCTCGGGTCCCCTCGTCGAGTGCTCGGTCTGTAACGATGTTATAGGGGGTGTGCCGATCTGTCGAGAGGCAAGATCGCGGCCGCGTGCCGGCTCACCGGACCGGCAGGGTGAAGCCGATCTCGGCGCCGCCTCCCACCGCATTGCGAGCAAACACGGTGCCGCCGTGGGCATCGACCACCGACTTGACGATGGCCAGGCCCAACCCCGAACCCGGACGACTGCGCATCTCCACCGAGCGGTAGAAGCGGTCGAACAGGTGGGGAATGTCGGCGTCCTGTAGGCCAGGCCCGCGGTCGCGCACCATCACCGTGCCCGCCACCGACACCACCTCCACCACACCGTCGGGCGCGAACTTGCAGGCGTTGTCGACCAGGT
>DMQJ01000033.1 GCA_003455715.1 Acidimicrobiaceae bacterium
ATGGGGGGCTCGGTCGGCGGGCGGCCCGCCAACCACCACAGAGCGCCGAGCCCACCGAGCCACGCCGCTGCGGCGCCGTGGTGAGCAATGTCGAGCACGACGCCCAGGGTGGGCCGGTCGAAGCTGGCGGCGTGCCCGGCGAATGCCCAGGTGCCGAGCAGGCCGGTGCCCACCACCGACATTGCGCCGAGGTACACGTCGTGGTGGGCGGGGCGACCGTTGCTCATCAGCAACCAGGCAGCGCCGCACAGCACGATGCGCGCGACGTAGGCGGCGCCCGGGTTGGTGTCGGTGGCGGCGCCAAGCCCGCCCCAGGCTGCCCATGGCCAACTGCCCTCCAGGTCGCCGGCGAGCACCAGCCACTGCAATGCGGCCGTGGTGGCACACCCCACCAGACCAAGGCGCACCACACGCACCAGCGCCGCCGATCGTGCGGGGGCGTCGGTGAGCACCTCCACCATCAGCAGGGCCGCGGCGGCAAGTAGCGAGACGTAGGCGGCCACCCGCAGCAGCCATCGAAGTGCCGACGGCGTGGACGGCGGGTTGTCGTCGTCGGGTTCCACCTGGTTGGTGGGAGCGGCGGGTGAAAGCGACGTGGTGGGGGCGCCGGAGTCGGGCACGACCGCGGGGGAGGCGACCGTGAAGGCGACCCGATCGGTGACCACGTGGCCGTCGTCGCCGACGAGTTGCCAGCGGAAGGAGTACGCCCCATTGGCGAGGGCGGGAAGGGCGACCACCACCTCGCGGTCGCTGGTGCCGTGGGTGAACTCCGTGAGTTCGGTGCGGACACCCGACGGATCGGTGAGGACGGCCGAGACCGAGTCGAGTGGTACTGACCCGGTGAACACGAGCACGACACTTGCGGGGGCGCTGTCGAGCACCGCGCCGTCGGAGGGAGAACTCGACTCGAGCGAGTTGTGAGCGCGCACGTCCGACACCGGCAGCAGCAGGGCGAGCAGCGCGAAGGCAGCGAGTGAGACGATGCGGCGGAGGGTCATGGCGAAGGGTGTGGGGGTCGTCGACCTACGTCGCCAACTACACCGTGTAGAGGATAGGCGGACTAGCATGCCCGGGCATGGCACGCCGACCTGACGGAGCACTGGAGACCGAGGTGCTGCGCGTGCTGTGGGGTGCTCCCGAGGCGCTCAGCGTCAGCGAGATCCGCGAGCTGCTCCCGTTCGAGTTGGCCTACACGAGCGTTGCCACCGTGCTCAGCCGGTTGCATCGCAAGGGTCGCGTCGAGAGGGTGAAGTCGGCGAAAGGGTTCTCCTATCGGGCCGCTGTGCAGGAAACCGACCTTGCGGTGCGGCGCATCGGCGAGGTGCTGGCAGCATCGAGCGACCGTCGGTCGGTACTGGCGAGCTTCGTCGGCAGCCTGTCCGAGCGGGAAGCCCGAGAGTTGCGCGACATGTTGGACGGCAAGTCCTGATGTCGCTCGGGCTCGTCTTCGTGCCGCTGGTGGCTGCCCTCGGGTTCGCCGTGGTGATCGGGCTCACCGCGCGAGTGCAGTTCCCGTCCTCGGCCGCCCGCTTCGGGGTGGCGCTCACGATGGCGGTGGTGGTCGCGTACGTGCCCTCGGTGGTGCTGCTCGCCCTCGGCTACCTGGCCCACCTCCCGATGCTCGGTTCCGGGGTGCGCTGGTGCACCCAGGCGTTCGGTTTGCATGCAGCGGTGCCAGCGGTGGTGGGGCTGCCGGCCATTGCGCTGGTGGGTGCTGGCCTGTGGGGCGTGGTGCGGCTGGTTCGCACCACTCGTCGGTTGCGGGCGCTCTCGCACGACACGTCGGGCGTGGTGCAACACGGCGATCCGTTCGCCGTCGTGCTGCCCGGGCACCAGGGCACGGTGGTGGTGAGCAGCGCCCTCGTGGAGATGCTCGACGAACGCGAGCAGGCGGTGGTGATGGCTCACGAGCGCTCCCATGCGCTCCATCGGCACGACCGCTACCTTCTCGCCGCTGAGTTGAGCGCCGCGGTGCTGCCGCTGTTGCGTCCCCTCGCCGATCGGGTGCGGTTGGCGGTGGAGCGTTGGGCCGACGAAGACGCTGCGCGTGTGGTGGGCGACCGCGAGTTCGTCGCCCGCACCCTGGGCAAGGTGGCGCTGCAATCACGCGGGGCGCCGAGAGGAGCACTCGCCTTCGGGGGTGGCCAGGTGGTGCAGCGAGTGTCAGCCCTGCTGGCCGCCGCGCCGCTCCCACCGCGGGGTCATGTGCGCGCGTGGATGTGGCTTGGCGGCATCGTGGCCACAGGCCTGGCGTTGGTGCAGGTGCATCACCTCGAGCACCTCGTCGCTGCGCTCTGCCCGCACTGAGCGCAGGCTGGCTCGCGCGCCAGTAGCGTGGTGCGCCCCTATGAGCGCCGACGTCTTTCCTGAGCTGCCCGCGGAGCAGGCGCGACTGGCGTACTCGCGCGCGTGTCGCGACCGGATGATCGAGCGGTTCTCGCGGGTCGACCCTGAGGGCGCGGCCGACGCCATCACCAAGGAGTACGTCGAGGTCACCGTTGCCGAGGCGTTGGAAGACCTGCGCACGCCGGGGGCCGGTGAGTTCTTCGGCCGCATCACCGAGGAGGGTCCCGGCGGGGATCGGTGGTACATCGGGCGGCGTCACATCGAAGACGACGTGCACGACCCGGTGGTGGTGGATTGGCGAGCGCCCATCGCCGCACCCTTCTACCGCGCCACCCATGCCGACCCGTTCGGGCTGGCGCACCGACGGCGGTTCACGATGGTCGACGGCGATCTCACCGCCTACCTCGACGAGCAACTCGACGACCCCGACCACGAGGCCGCGGGCAGCGGCATCCCCGACCCGGTGCTGGCCGAGATCGGCGCGGCCCGCACGGGTGCGATGCGCGAGATCGTGGCCACCATCCAGGCCGAGCAAGACATCGTGATTCGTGCACCACTCGACCAGTGCCTGGTGGTGCAGGGTGGGCCGGGCACCGGCAAGACGGCGGTGGGCTTGCACCGTGCTGCGTTCCTGCTGTTCGAGCACCGTCGCCGCCTCGTGCGCGACGGTGTGCTGGTGGTGGGGCCCAACGCAGTGTTCCTCGACTACATCGGCAACGTGCTGCCGTCGCTGGGCGAGCGCAGCGTGCAGCAGCGCACAGCGCTCGACCTGTGTGTGCCCAAGGTGGAGATCGCCGGGGTCGACAGCGACGATCTGCGGCGCCGCAAGGGTTCGCCCGAGATGTTGGCGCTGCTGGAGGCTGCGGTCACCCGCCACGTGGTGGTGCCCGACGACGACCTGCGTGTGCCGGTGGGGGCGCGCACCATCACCATCACCCGCGACGAGTTCGCCGGTTGGTTGCATGCGGCGCTCGATGCGCGGGGGCCGGTCAACAAGCGGCGCGACTCGGTGAAGGGCATGGTGCAACGCGACATGCTGCGCCGCTACGACCGCGACGACGTGTGGGAGAAGGCCCCTGGGTTGCGCGCGGCCATCACCAAGGCGTGGCCCACGCAGCAACCGGTGCGCTTGATCGACCAACTGCTCACTGCTGAGTTCGGCGCAGCGGGCGGTCGCGGCAAGCGGCGGGCGTGGACGGTGGCCGACCAGTTCCTCGTCGACGAGGCCAATTCGTTGCTCAACGGCACGCCGTTCACCTACGGCCACGTGGTGGTCGACGAGTCGCAAGACCACAGCGCGGTCGCGCTCAGGTGTATCGGCCGCCGGAGCCCGGCCGGTTCGATGACGGTGCTCGGCGACCTCGCCCAAAGCACCACCCCGGCCGGTCAACGCGACTGGGCGGAGGCGCTGCGCTGGCTGGTGCCCGGCGAGGGCGCGGCCC
>DMQJ01000404.1:0-229 GCA_003455715.1 Acidimicrobiaceae bacterium
CCCCCTGTGTGATTGCCATCGACGCCGGTACCACCGGTGTGCGGAGCCGGGCGGTGCAGCCCGGCGGCGGACCCGTCGTGGCCTCGTACCGAGAGTTCACCCAGCACTACCCCGAGCCCGGTTGGGTCGAACACGACGCGGTCGAGATCTGGGAGGCGGTGAAGGCCACGCTGCTCGATGTGATCGGCCGGGTGGGCCGCGAGCGCGTGGCCGCCATCGGCATCACCAA
>DMQJ01000404.1:464-5200 GCA_003455715.1 Acidimicrobiaceae bacterium
GCCAGCCGTACGGCACCGCCATCGTGTGGCAAGACCGGCGCACAGCGGGCCGCTGCGACCAGCTGGCCGCCGACGGCCACCTACCGATGGTGCGCGACGTGACCGGCCTGGTGCTCGACCCGTACTTCTCAGGCTCGAAGGTGGAGTGGCTCCTCGCCAACCGGCCCATTCCCATCGATGCCGACCTGGCGGTGGGCACCATCGACACGTGGCTGCTGTGGAACCTCACCGGGGGCGAGGTGCACGCCACCGATCCCACCAACGCCAGCCGCACGATGCTGTTCGACATCCGCTCACTGCAGTGGAGCGCGCCGCTCTGCGAGTTGTTCGGTGTGCCCATGCACGCACTCCCCACCGTGCTCCCGTCGAGCGGACGGATGGGGCTCACATCGGCGGCATGCGGCGTACCCGCGGGTATCCCCATCAGCGGCATCGCCGGCGACCAGCAGGCGGCCCTCTTCGGCCAGGCGTGCGTGGCCCCCGGCATGGCCAAGAACACCTACGGCACCGGCAGCTTCGTGTTGCTCAACGTCGGCAGCGAGTGCCCTCCCCCGGCGGCGGGCATGCTCACCACGGTGGCCTACCAACTCGCTGATGGCACCGTTGCCTACGCCTTGGAGGGCGCGATCTTCGTCACCGGCGCCGCCGTGCAATGGCTGCGAGACGGCCTGGGCGTCATCTCCTCTGCGGCCGAGATCGGCCCGCTCGCCGCATCGGTCACCGACAACGGCGGCGTGTACGTGGTGCCTGCGTTCGCTGGGCTCGGCAGCCCCTGGTGGGACCCCTACGCTCGGGGCACCATCGTGGGCATCACCCGCGGCACCACCAAGGCGCACCTCGCCCGAGCTGTCGTGGAGGCAATGACGTACCAAACGCGCGACGCGATGGAGGCGATGGCGCAGGCGGCTGGCGTCACCATCAGCGACCTGCGGGTGGATGGCGGCGCGTCGGTGATGGACGTGATGCTGCAGATGCAGGCCGACCAGTTGGGTGTCACCGTGCGCCGCCCAGCCGACCAGGAGACCACTGCGCTCGGAGCCGCCTACCTGGCGGGGCTCGCCGAAGGGGTCTGGCCGTCGCTCGATGCCGTGGGCGCCGAGTGGGCCACCGAGGCCGTGTTCGAGCCCGAACCCGACCGCACCATCGCCGACCTCCTCCACGCCGGCTGGCAACGCGCCGTCGAACGTTCACGAGACTGGATCACCCATTGAACGCCCACCCCACGCTTCCCGTGCTGTCTGCGTCGGCCGACGCCGTACTCGAACACGTGCGGCCGGGCGGCCACATCATCGTGCCCCTCGGCAACGGCGAGCCGGTCGCCCTCCTCGACGCCATCGAAGCCGCGGCCGAGGCTGGCACCATCGAGCGGGTCACCGTGCACCAGATGCACGCTCTCCACGACCGCCCCTACCTGCACGGCAAGTACGGCGACCGGTTGCGCCACGTGAGCTACTTCCTGTCGCACATCACCCGGCCTCGCTACCTCGACGGCTCGGTCGACCTCGTGCCCAATCACTTCAGCGAGGTGTACAGCCATATGCAGCGGCGGGCGCACGACCCCTTGGTCATCGCCTGCGCCTCCCCTGCCGATCGCCACGGCTACTTCAGCCTTGGCGTAAGCGCCGACTACACGAGCAGCTTCATCGGCCGCGCTCGCTTCTTCCTCGAAGTGAACGAGCACATGCCGCGCACGTTCGGCCGCAACCAGATCCACGTCAGCCAAGTTGAAGGGTTCATCCGCAACGATCGGCCGCTCATCGAGGTGCCGCCGCCCGAGATGGACGAGCACGACCACACCATCGCCGCCTTCGTCGCCGAACGCATCCCCGACGGCGCCTGTCTGCAGACAGGTATCGGCGCCATTCCCAACGCCATCATGAGTGCACTCGGCAACCACCGCGACCTTGGGGTGCACACCGAACTGATTTCCGACGGGCTGGTCGATCTGGTGGAGGCCGGTGTGGTGAACGGCGTGCGCAAGATGCACAACCGCACCAAGGTGGTGGGCACGTTCTGTCTTGGCACCCGTCGGCTGTACGACTTCGTGCACGAGAACACCGCCGTCGAACTGTGGAGCGCCCGCTACGTCAACGACCCCCGGCTGCTGAGCCGCGAACGCAACTTCGTGAGCATCAACGCCACCCTCTCGGTCGACTTCCTCGGCCAGTGCGCCAGCGAGACCTTGGGCGGCCGCTACTACTCCTCCAGCGGCGGCCAGGTCGACTTCGCCCGCGGCGCGATGTACAGCGAAGGCGGCCAGGGGTTCATCGTGCTGCACTCCACAGCCGGCGACGGCAGCATCAGCCGCATCGTGCCCCAGTTCGGCTCTGGCGAAGTGGTGACCAACTCGAAGAACACCGTCGACAAGGTGGTCACCGAGTACGGCGTGGCCGAACTGCGGTCGCGCACCGTGCGCGAGCGCACCGCAGCTCTCATCGGCGTCGCCCATCCGGCGCACCGCGAGCGCCTCACCGCCGAAGCAAAGCGCCTCGGCTACCTGTAGCGCGCCCGCATCGAGGCCACGCTCGTTCAGTAGGCGTGGCGCTTGCGATAGCTGCCGAGGAAACGCTCGATGCGGTGCAGCGCCTCGCCGAGGTCGTCGGTGGGCGGCAGGAACACCAGTCGGAAGTGGTCGTGCTCGGGCCAGTTGAACCCGGTGCCCTGCACCACCAAGAGCTTCTCTTCGGCCAACAACTCGTAGGCGAACTGCTGGTCGTCGGCGATCGGGTACACCTTCGGATCGAGCCGGGGGAACATGTAGAGCGCGCCCTTGGGCTTCACCACGCTCACACCGGGGATGGAGCTGAGCATGTCGTACGCGAGGTCGCGCTGACGGGTGAGGCGACCCTGCGGAGCCACGAGATCCTTGATGCTCTGGTAGCCACCCAGCGCGGTCTGGATGGCCAGCTGGCCGGGTGTGTTCGAGCACAGGCGCATGGAGGCGAGCATGTCGAGGCCCTCGATGTAGTCGGCGGCATGGCGCTTCTCGCCGCTCACCACCATCCAGCCAGCGCGGTAACCGCACGAGCGGGAGTTCTTCGACAGGCCGTTGAACGTCACGAACAGCACATCGTCGGCCAACGAGGCGATGCTGGTGTGCGTGTTGCCGTCGTAGAGCGTCTTGTCGTAGATCTCGTCGGCCATCACGATGAGCTGATGCTGGCGGGCGATCTCGATGATCTCCAGCAGCAGGTCGTCGGAGTACAGGGCACCGGTGGGGTTGTTGGGGTTGATGATGACGATGGCCTTGGTGGCCGACGTGATCTTGGCTCGGATGTCGTCGAGGTCGGGGAACCAGTCGGACTGCTCGTCGCACAGGTAGTGCACGGGACGGCCGCCCGACAGCGACACCGATGCCGTCCACAACGGGTAGTCGGGTGCTGGCACCAGCACTTCGTCGCCATCGTCGAGCAGGGCCTGCAAGCTCATCACGATGAGTTCGCTGGCACCGTTGCCCAGGTACACGTCGTCGACGTGCACGCCGGCGATGTTCTTCTCCTGGGTGTAGTGCACCACCGACTTGCGAGGTGCGAACAAGCCCTTGGAATCGGTGTAGCCGGCAGCATGGGGCAGGTTACGGATCATGTCTTGCACGATCTCGTCGGGGGGTTCGAGCCCGAACACCGCCAGGTTGCCGATGTTGAGCTTGAGGATCTTGTGGCCCTCTTCCTCCATCTGCTTTGCTCGATCGAGTACCGGACCTCGGATGTCGTAACAGACGTTGGCGAGTTTGGCGGACTTCTCGACGGGCTTCACGCCCAGCAGCCTACGAGGCCACCCCCGCCACAGCAGGCTCAATTGCGTCGACGATGCCGCCGAGGATGCGGAACTCTTCGCGCTCGCGGGCGTGGAACACTCGCCCCGTACGGCCACACGCGAGCACCACCCCACGCCGCGGCACCTTGCACCACACGATGTCGCCGGGCGTCTGCCCTTCGGCAGTATCGAGGTGGTCGCTGCCGGCGAGGAAGGCCGCCAGCCAGCGCAGGTCGGGCACCACGCCGCTGGAGGCCACGGCCACAGCCCCCTCCACCCCCAGCGCCACGGCCCAATCGCCGTCGAGCAGGTCGCGCAACTCGTCGCACGCCACGTCGAGCCGGGTGCTCGGGGTTGCCGCAACGATGGCGCTCGCCGTGGCCAGTGTGCCCAACGCGCCGTCGAGGCGCTGGGCCGCGACAGGCCGGACATCTTCCACCGCGACGCCGTCGACCTGGCGGATCTCGCTCACCAGCAGGTCGACGAGGCTGGCATCGGGCAGGTCGACGCGGAGTTCGTCGATGGCGAACCCGCCCCCACGCTCGAGGATCTCGATGCCGACGACGTCGCCCTGCACGGCGCCAATACGGCTGGCCACCTGGCCGAGTGCTCCGGGACGGTCGGGCAGCCACACACGGACGACGAACGATTCCATTGGGGGGCGACGCTAGCGACCGAGTGCGCGCTCAGCGTCACCGTTTCGTGACGTGTGTGTGAACGTCGCCTTCGGCGCCCATTCACCGCCGACGCGGGCCGAACCGAACCGCAACACCCCGCGAGTACAGCACGCTGTCGGGCACCCGGTCGGCCGCGCCGGGGAAGCCGGCTGCCGCAACGAGTTGGTCGTCGAGGTCGACGACGCGCGCGGCGTGCAACGGCCACTCGGGGTGCTCGTTGGGCCAGTAGCGGGTGCGACCCCGCCGATCGGGCAGGAACAAGCCCCAGCGGGCGGGAGGGGACTGCTCGAGCGGCGGCGGCGG
>DMQJ01000421.1 GCA_003455715.1 Acidimicrobiaceae bacterium
GCGGCCCTGGCCGTCGGTCAGGCGACCGTCGTCGAGCAGCTGCAGCAGGACGTTGAACACGTCGGGGTGCGCCTTCTCGATCTCGTCGAGCAACACCACGCTGTACGGTCGGCGACGCACGCTTTCGGTGAGCTGCCCGCCTTCGTCGTAGCCCACGTAGCCGGGAGGCGCTCCGATGAGCCGCGACACGGAGTGCTTCTCCATGTACTCGCCCATGTCGATGCGCACCATGGCCCGCTCGTCGTCGAACAGGAACTCGGCCACCGCACGAGCCAGCTCGGTCTTGCCCACGCCGGTGGGCCCGAGGAACATGAACGACCCGATGGGCCGGTTGGGGTCGCTGAGCCCGGCCCTCGAACGGCGGATGGCGTTGGCCACTGCAACCACCGCTTCGTCCTGCCCGATCACTCGCCGGTGCAGCAACTCCTCCAGGTGGACGAGCTTGCTCATTTCGCTCTCCATGAGGCGGGTGACGGGCACGCCGGTCCACTTGCTGACCACCTCGGCGATGTCGTCGCTGTCGACCTCTTCCTTCAACATGCGATTGCCGCCGGCCTGCAGTTCGTCGAGGTGAGCGGTCGCGTCGGCAATGCGCCGCTCGAGCTCGGGGATGCGCCCGTAGCGAATCTCGGCTGCCACCGCCAGGTCGGTCTCGCGCTCGAGCTGGGTGCGCAGCTGCTCCAGCTCTTCCTTCAGCGCGCGGATGGCATCGATGGCCTGCTTCTCGTTCTCCCAGTGCTCCTTCATGCCATGCACCTGCACGTTGAGCGCGGCAAGCTCGTCGACCAGGTTGTCGAGTCGCTCTCGAGACGCGGCGTCGGTTTCCTTCTCCAACGCGACCTGCTCGATCTCGAGCTGCAGGATGCGCCGTTGCACCACGTCGATCTCGGTGGGAAGCGAGTCGATCTCGATGCGCAGCTTCGACGCCGCTTCGTCGACCAGGTCGATGGCCTTGTCGGGCAGGAATCGATTGGTGAGGTAGCGGTTCGACAACACCGCCGCCGCCACGAGTGCGCTGTCTTGGATGCGCACACCGTGGTGCACCTCGTAACGCTCCTTCAGGCCACGGAGGATGCCGATGGTGTCGTCGACGCTCGGTTCGCCCACGTACACCTGCTGGAAGCGACGCTCGAGCGCAGGGTCTTTCTCGACGTGCTTGCGGTACTCGTCGAGCGTGGTGGCGCCGATCATGCGCAGCTCGCCGCGGGCCAGCATGGGCTTGATCATGTTGCCCGCATCCATCGCCCCCTCGGCTCCGCCGGCACCCACGATGGTGTGGATCTCGTCGACGAAGGTGATGACCTCGCCGGCCGAGTCGGTGATCTCCTTCAGCACAGCCTTGAGGCGCTCTTCGAACTCGCCGCGGTACTTCGCGCCCGCCAGCATGGAGCCGAGGTCGAGGCTGATGAGCCGCTTGTTCTTCAAGCCCTCGGGCACGTCGCCGTCGGCGATACGCCGGGCCAAGCCTTCGACGATGGCGGTCTTGCCCACGCCCGGCTCGCCGATGAGCACCGGGTTGTTCTTGGTGCGCCGCGACAACACCTGGATGACCCGGCGGATCTCATCGTCGCGACCGATGACGGGGTCGATCTTGCCCTCCCGGGCGCGGGCGGTGAGATCCTGCCCGTACTTCTCGAGCGCGGCGAAGTTCTCCTCCGGCGTCTGCGAGGTGACCCGATGGCTGCCGCGCACCTCCTTCAGCGCACCGAGCAACTCCTCACTGCCGATGCCCAGCCGGGCGTTCATGGCCAGCAGCAGGTGCTCGACGGAGAGGAAGTCGTCCTTCAAGTCCTTCTGGTAGCTGGTGGCATTCTGCACCACGTTGTCGAGCTCGCGGCTCATCCGCGGCTCAGCGCCGCCATAGGCGCGAGGCAGCTTCGACACCGCTTCGTCGGCCTTGTTGCGCACCATCAGCGGGGCGAGGCCCAGCTTGGCCAGCACGGCCGGCACGATGGTGTCGTCTTGCCGCATCAGCGCGGCCATGAGGTGATCGGGCGTGAGCTCGGGGTTGCTCAGCGACTTCGCCTGGTCGATGGCCGCGGCGAAGGCTTCGCTGGTCTTGAGGGTCCACTTCTTCGGGTCGAGCGCCATAGCTGGAACGCTAACGCAGCTCCTTCAAACTTGCTACAAGATGACTCAAGTTTTCTTCGTCATCACGGCGGCCCGCGAGAAGTGAGTACGGACTACTCATCCCCCGGGCGCAGTGGGCGTTCACGATCGGCTCATGGACACCACCACAACCACACGTCACGCCGGTCGCATCGCCACTGGCAACCTGACGTTGGCCAACGCGTCAGTCGTGAAGGTAAGCAGCACCCGCACGGTGACCGTGATCTGCGGCGGCACTTCCACCAGTACCAACTTCATCATCGATGTGGTGGGCTACTACCTCTAGTCTTCGGCCACCTGCACGTCGATCACGAGGCGTGGCGGGCCGTCGAGCACATCGACGGTGAACGCGTACTCGCCGTCGAGGCCGATGGCCCAGATGGTCATGCCTTCCCAGTTCTCGGTCATCCGCAACTCGAGGATGTGGTCGACGGTGGTGGGGAAGATCTGCCATGGCCCGTCGTAGCCGTCGCCCTCGATCGTCTGCATCCACATGCCCATACGCACCAGCAGGCTGTGGCTGCCCTCGATGTTCACCGTCTCGTCGCTCTCACCGAGGTTCACTGGGTCGTCGACATAGCCAACGGCCCAACCGGGGAAGTCGCCACTGCCCTGCAGTTCGATGACGATGCGCTCGAAGCAGGCGTGGTCGCCGACGCGGATGTCGGCACCCACCAGCGACGACAGCATGAGCGGGTCGGCGCTCTCCTCGGGAAGCGTGTTGCCTCGCACCGCGCAGG
>DMQJ01000133.1:0-907 GCA_003455715.1 Acidimicrobiaceae bacterium
TGTGCACGTCGCCCGCGTTTTCCAGGAAGGGCTCGAAGGCCCGCCGCACCACGCGCAATACTCTGGTGGCAGGTGGCAGGATGTCTAAAATTTGGTCCGGTGGTGCTCGACGCGTCGACGGTGGGCGACGTGGGCACTGCCGTGTTCGACCTCGTTGGCGGCGCGCACGTGTCGGTGGAGTGCCTCGGCAGCGCGGTCACCGCAGCGAACTCCGTGTACTCGTTGCGCCCCCTCGGCCGCCATGTGCAGATCGGCCTGTTCCCCGCGGCGACGGCCGACTTCCCGATCGCCCGGGTGATCCGCGACGAGTTGGAGGTGCTCGGCGTGCACGGCCTGTCCGCGTCGCGCATCCCGCAGGTGCTGGCGATGGTTGCCGACGGCCGCCTCGACCCGACCGCCGTGGTGCACCAGCGCCTCTCGCTCGGGGACATCCCCACCGCCCTCCCCGCAATGGGCCGCTTCGCCGCGCCCGGCGTGAGCCTCGTGACCCAGTTCTGAACTCGTGGCTGCGGTCAGAACGGGTCGACGCTGGCGTCGAATCTTCGGTGTGGCCGAAGAATCGGCGACAGCGTTCGGCCGCATCGGTGTCGCTCCTGCAGGCAGGTCGGCGGAGGAATCAGCGGCGCTCGGCGAGCTCGGCGATCGCCCGAAGCGACTGCGTGTCGGCGACCACAAGGTCCTGGGTTCGATCCGTCGACCCACGTTGCGAGAGCCCTCCCCCGTGCGGATCGACTCGTGCTCAATCGCCACCAGCTCTTCAGGAACTTGGTTTTCGCCAGCATCGAGTGGATGACGACCCCGCCCTCGTCATCCTCGACCACACCAACCTCCAAGGGTTCGCCCGCCGTCGAATGCCCGATGAAGAGGCCCGCCCTACACCTTGGGTTGCTGCTGCGTGATGCAGTGG
>DMQJ01000133.1:1105-2256 GCA_003455715.1 Acidimicrobiaceae bacterium
CGTGATGCAGTGGATGCCGCCGCCCCATTGGAAGATGCCGCGGGCGTCGTGGGGGACGATCTCGCGGCCGGGGTAGGCGTCGCGCAGGATGTCGATGGCCACCTGATCGTTCGGGTCGTCGAATGTGCACAGGATGACCGCGCCGTTGCAGATGTAGTGGTTCAGGTAGCCCCAGTCGACGAACTCACCATCGGGTGAACGCAACGCCTGCGGCGACGGCACTTCGATCAGCCGCAGCGACCGGCCCTTGGCGTCCACACTGTTGCGCAGCACCTCCAGGTACCGCTTGCTCACCTCGAAGTCGGGGTGCTCGGGGTTCTGCTGGACGTGCACCAGCAGCGTCCCCGGCTCGGAGAAGCAGCACACGATGTCGATGTGGCCGTTGGTGCCATAACCGCCGTAGTCGGCCGTCAGCCCCTGCGGCACCCAGATGGTGTGGCTCGTGCCGAGGTAGGCCTTGAACTCGGTCTCCACCTGCTCGGCGTTCCAGGTGGGGTTGCGGCGAACGTCGAGCTGCACGGTCTCGGTGCAGATGACGGTGCCCTCGCCGTCGACATGGATGCCGCCGCCCTCGTTCACCATCGAACTGGAAAACAGTTCCGCACCGGCGAGGCCAGCGATGAACGCACCCACGTGGCGCTCGTCGGTGGGGTCGCTGAAGCCGCGGTCGCCCCAGGCGTTGAACGTCCAGTGGGTGGCGCCCAACCGGCCGTCGGGGTGGGCGAGGAACGTCGGCCCGCTGTCGCGGCACCACGAGTCGCCGATCGGCGTCTCGAACAACTCGATCGACGAGTCGAGGAGCGGGCGTGCATGAGCGGCCTCGCCCACGTTGCACACCATCTTCACCGGCTCGAACTGGTTGATCGTGTTGGCCACACTCGCCCACACGCGGCGGGCCTTGTCCATCTCCACCGGGTCTTCACCGAAGGCGTCGTTGGCGGGCGGGAACTCCATCCAGGTGCACTCGTGCGGCGCCCACTCGGGCGGCATCGAGAACCCGGCCAGGCGGGGCGTGGTCATGAGCGGCACGGTAGTACCGCGCTGGACACCCTCACCACACAACGCTTCCCGAGCCCCGCCACACCCCACCCACGGCTTTGTGTCAAACGGCCAGACCCGTCAGCCCTGGTCAGGGCTTGTCACCTTTTACG
>DMQJ01000133.1:2434-2693 GCA_003455715.1 Acidimicrobiaceae bacterium
CTTTTACGTAAAACGGGGTTGGGGGCGGGGCTAGAGGAAGTAGAGGCGGGAGAGAGGAACCTCGTCGGCGGGGTCGACGTACACCGGCTCGCCGTCGAGCGTGACGTAACCCGAGGCGGGGTCGACGTCGACGGCACCCAAGCGGTCGTTGAGCACCAGGTCGCGCGGCCCGATGCCGCGGGTGCGCTTCACCGTCACCCGGCGGCGACGGGTGGTCATCCGGTCGTTGCCAGCGTCGACCGCGGCGCCGGCCACGAAC
>DMQJ01000535.1:0-6706 GCA_003455715.1 Acidimicrobiaceae bacterium
GGGCGGGCGGCTGCAGCCCGGGGAGACGGTGCCCGTGCCCGACGCACCCCACGTGCACCTGTTCGTCGCGCTGGGCGAGGGCAGCCTCGACGGCACGTCGCTCGTGCAGGGCGACGCCGCACGTCTCACACATGCAGGGACGCCCGGGTTCACTGCCGGCGAGAAAGGTGCTGAACTGTTGGTATGGGCCACGGAGTAGGCGAACCACGACGAAGCGAACTGACGGCACAGCGCGAGCAGTTGGCCGACCGCTACCTCAAAGCAAGGCACGAACGACCGGCCAGCACGGCGCGAGGCGTCCACCACGCCGCGCACATCTGCAGCGACGTGGAGACCACGATCCGCTTCTACGACGGCCTCCTCGGCTTCCCGCTCATCGAGATGTTCGAGAACCGCGACTACGAAGGCAGCACCCACTTCTTCTTCGACATCGGAGAGGGCAACTGCCTCGCCTACTTCGACCTGCCGGGCCTCGACATCGCCCCGTACCAGGAGGTGTTGGGTGGTCATCACCACCTCGCCATCTCCATGGAGCGGGCGCAGTGGGAGGCCGCGCGAGCCCGTCTTGATGAGGCAGGCATCGAGTACGCCCACGTCGACGGGTCGTCGCTGTACTTCCGCGGCCCCGACGGCGAGCGGCTCGAGCTCATCAGCGACCCGCTGCGGGAGATGTACGGCAAGCCTGTGGGCTGACCGAAGCGACGGGTGTGACTTCGGGCACTACAGTCGGCGCATGGAATTCCACTTCGCCACCGTCTGGGAAACGATTGCCGACGCGATGCCCGAGCGCACCGCCGTCGTCCACGCCGATCGCCGCTACACCTGGGCCGAGTACGACCAGCGGGCCGCCCGTCTGGCCGCGGCCTACACCGCCGCCGGGCTCGGGCCCGACTCGAAGATCGGCCTGTACCTCTACAACGGCAACGAGTACCTCGAGGCCCACTTCGCCGGGTTCAAGATGCGCGGCGTGCCCATCAACGTCAACTACCGCTACCTCGACGAAGAGCTGGTGTACCTCCTCGACAACGCCGACGCCGAGGCGCTGGTGTTCCACTCGTCGCTGGCCGACCGGGTGGCCCGCATCCGCGAGCGCCTGCCCAAGCTGCGCCTGTTGGTGGAGGTGATCGACGGCGACACGAGCGGCACGGTGCCCGGCGCCGTGGAGTACGAAGCCACCCTGGCCGCGCACGATCCCATGCCGCGCATCGCGCGTGAGGAGACCGACATCTACATGCTCTACACCGGTGGCACCACCGGCATGCCCAAGGGCGTGATGTACCAGATGGGCGACCTCACACGGGCTTTCACGCTGATGGGCCTGCCGATGCTCGGCATTACCCCGCCCGCCGATGCAGCCGGCGTCGCCGCTGTGGTGAAGGAAACGGTCGAAGCCGGCGGCGGGCTGGTGTCGATGCCCTGCGCACCACTCATGCACGGCACCGGCATCTGGCTCGGGGCGATGATCCCGCAACTCACCGGGGCCACCGTGGTCACGCTGCAGTCGCGTTCGCTCGACCCCGACGAGGTGTGGAGCACCGCCCAGGCCGAGACCGTCACCAACATGACCATCGTCGGCGACTCGTTCGCCAAGCCCCTGCTGCGCGCTTACGACGCCGCCGCGGCGGCAGGCACGCCGTACGACCTGTCGGGCCTGCGCATGCTCATCTCCTCGGGCGTGATGTGGACCGCCGAGGTGAAAGAGCAGATTCTCGACCGGCTCGAGCACCTCGTGCTGCTCGACGCCATGGGCTCCAGCGAGGGCTCGATGGGCAGCAGCATCTCGATGAAGGGCATCCCGCCGAGCACCGCCAAGTTCACCCAAACTCCCACCACCAAGGTGTTCACCGACGACGACCGCGAGGTGCTGCCCGGCTCGGGCGAGACCGGCATGGTGGCCGCTGGCGGCATGGTGCCGGTGGGCTACTACAAAGACCCCGAGAAGTCGGCCCGCACGTTCCGCACCATCAACGGCGAACGCTATTCGTTCCCCGGCGACATGGCGATGGTGGCCGAAGACGGCAGCCTCATCCTGCTCGGCCGCGGCAGCCAGGTGATCAACTCGGGTGGCGAGAAGATCTTCCCCGAGGAGGTCGAGGAAGCAGCCAAGCGGGTGCCCGGCATCGTCGACTGCTTGGTGGTGGGCATCGACGACGAGAAGTTCGGCCAAGCCGTCACCGCAGTGTGCTCGGTGGCCGACGGCGCCGCGGTCGATGCGACAGCCGTGATCGCCGGGGTGAAGGAGCAACTCGCCAGCTACAAGGCGCCCAAGCACGTGGTGTTCGTGGCCAGCGTGCCGCGCGCCCCCAACGGCAAAGCCGACTACAAGACCGCCAAGCAGCTCGCCGCCGACCTGCTCTAGGCCGCGGTGGGGTCGATGTCGTGGTAGTGGACGTGGACCCAGCGCCAGCGGATGGTGGCGGGCACGTCGGGTGGCCCTTCGGCCGATGGTGACAGTGCCGGTAGGGGTGGTCCGTGGAGGTGTTGGTGCCGGTTGTGGGTGGTGCACAGCACCCTGCCGTTGCCGGGGCCGGTGACCCCACCCTGGGCCCACGGGACGATGTGGTCGATGTCGCTGCGCAGGTCGGTGGCCGGCACCGGGCACCCCGACTCGTGCTGGCAGCGTCGATCACGTATCTGGATGGCCCGGCGGAGGCGGCCGGTGAACGTGCGTTGTTTCGACACACCGACCAGCCGGTGTCGTTCGTCGAACAGGAACGACTCGACCAACGCTGTCCCCAGATGCGGCACCAGTTCTTCAGGGGTGATCACATGCCCTGAAGCCAACTCGCACAAGCGGGCGACGGTGGCATCGCCGATGATCACCTGAAACAGGGGTCGCCCACTGGTGCCGGTAGCGCCGTTGGAACGTTGCGCCATGCGGAGTAGCGCGGCGGCGCGTTGTTGGGCGATTGGCCGGTCGACACCGTTCGCTTGGTCTTCGAGGCGGATGTCGCGCACCAGCCGGTCGAGTTCGTTGCAGAACACCTCGGCATCCACCGGACTGAGATGCCCGCGGAGGGTGAGTTCGCCGGTGTCGCGTGACCGTGACGTCTCCACCTCCGACCGCACAGGACGCTTGGTGTCGCCAAGTTCGTCATCGACATGGTCGGCCCAATAGCGGACCAGCTTGCGAGCATCCGCAAACAACGACAGCCCCACACAGGCTTCGACCAACACCGCTTCATCGCGTTGGAACAGCGGCCAGCGGGCCTCGGTGGCATAGCGGCAGAACAAGTCGACATGATCCATCGACAACCGGCCCTCCAACACCGCCGCCCGCACCAACGGCATCCCCGACAGCTTCGCTGCCCGACCCAACTCGCCCGCCACCACGTGATGACACCGACGCACCCGGTTCGCCAGAGCAAGACCTGCAGTGCGCGCACGCGACGATCGCCACACACCCTCGACCTCCCACACATGCAACGGCACAGCGCTGGCGGCCGCCAACCGCGACGCCTCCACCTGCAACCCCACCACCAGCCCCTCCAACCCGGCAGCGTCCAACACCGACACATCGGCCGCGGCCAACCTGTCGACCACCCCTCGCAACTCGCCCAACAACCCCTCGACATCCATACGAACAACCGTACGCCAGGGGTGTCACACAGTAAGACGAGCGCTCAGCTCCGAAGCTTCTCGGTGAAGAACTCGAGCACTCGTTGCACGCTGGCTTCGTCGCGCTGTTCGGTGAGCACCGAGTGGTCGCGTGGCGACGAACTGGGCAGTTCCACGGCGAGGAACGCATCGCCCAACAACTCGCGCAGCGAGTCGAACCGGGTGCCCACCAGCTTGTCGCCCGTGTACCGCAGGCCCAGCACCTGGCAGCCTTCGGCGGCGCGGCGGGCGATGGCCAGTCGGTCGTCGGGCGACAGGTTGAGGTCGGCCGAGCGAGCCACCTTCTTCTTGCCGATACCGGCGGCGAACGGCAGCGACGGCTGGCTCAGCACCGGCGCCACCATGATGTCGTCGACCATCATCGCCAGCGCGAAGCCACCGCTGAAGCACATCCCCAGCGCACCGACGCCCGGCCCGCCGACCTCGTCGTGCAGGTTGCGAGCCAGCGCCCGCAGGAACCCGATGACGGGCGACGTCTCGTTGAGCGCCCAGAACGTGAACTCCTTCGACACGCACACCTTGGCCATCGACGACGCCAAGTACGGGCCCGACACCTCACGGCCAGGGGTGCCCACCAGCGACGGCATCAGCACCGTGAACCCGGCATCGACCACGTCGTTGGCGAACTGGGCGACCTTCGGCGTGATGCCAGGTACCTCATGGATGATCACCACACCCGGCCCCGTTCCTCGCCGAAACACATCGCGGGTGAGCCCCGCCGCGGTGAACGTCGACTGCACCCAACCGTCGAGCACGTCGGCACTCACGACAGCCTCCGCACTGCCGCCAACGCACGTTCGGCCAGGCCCTCGGTGCCCACCTTGAACGAGGTGAGATCGACACCTTCCTGGTTGCCCATGGCGCCGTGGAGATATCGGGCGTACACGCCTTCGCTGATGACTGCCAGACGCCAGCAACTGAACGCCACGTAGTAGTCGATGTCACTCAGGTCGCGACCCGTGCGAGTGGCGTAGCGCTCGAGCAGCGATGCGTAGGAGGGGAATCCGCCGGCTGGCGTGGGATCGTTGGCACGGATGTTGGCGGCCTCGCCGTCGTACCAGTACACCCCGAGGTAGCCGACGTCGGCCAGCGGGTCGCCCAGCGTGCACAACTCCCAGTCGAGCACCGCGGCCACCCGGCCGGCGTGCACGTCGGTGAGACAGTTGCCGAACCGGTAGTCGCCGTGAGCGATCGACACACCCTGCTGCACCGGCATGCGTTCGCGCAGACGGCGAGCGACCTCGTCGATGGCGGGCAACTCGCGCGTCTTGGAGTTCTCCCACTGGGTGCTCCAGCGCTTCACCTGTCGCTCCACGTAGCCCTCGCGCTTGGCCAGGTCGCCGAGCCCGACGGCATCGACATCCACCGCGTGCAGGTCGGCCAGCACGTCGATGAGGTGGTGGGCGGCCGTCACCCGCAACTCCGGGGCCAGAGCGGCGGCCTTCTCGGGGCTGTCGAGCACCACACCGTCGACGAAGCCCATCACATAGAACGGAGCGCCGTTCACTTCGACGTCGTTGCACACGCCGAGGGCCGGTGGCACCGGCACCCCGGTGGTGCCCACGGCGGCGATAATGCGGTGCTCGCGAGCCATGTCGTGAGCGGTGGCCAACACATGGCCGAGCGGCGGGCGCCGCAGCACGAACTGCTGCCCGTCGGCACCGACGACTCGGAAGGTGAGGTTGGAGCGGCCGCCGGCGATGAGGTGGAAGGTGAACGGCGCCACCGCCCCTTCGATGTTGTCGGTCAGCCAGCGGGAAACGCGTTCGATGTCGATGCCCTGCACGGCAGGAGACCGTAGCCCCTCCTCCCCTCCTGCTAGACAGCCGAGGTGGACACGGTGGTGGAAGCCCAGCACGTGGGCAAGCGGTTCGGCACCAAGGTGGCGGTGGGGGCCGTCGACCTGGCCATTCCGCAGCGCGCCTTCTTCGGCCTGGTCGGCCCCAACGGCGCAGGCAAGACCACCCTCATGCGGATGATGGTGGGGCTGCTGCGGCCCGACGCTGGCAACGTGCGCATCCTCGACCGGTGGGTGTGGCCCGACCCTGCCCCCGTGAAAGACATCATCGGCGTGCTGCCCGACGACCTCCGGCTCTTCGAACGCCTCACGGGCCGCGAGCTCCTCACCTACCTCGGTCTGCTGCGCGACCTGCCACGCACCACGGTCGACGAACGCACCGCCGACCTCCTCCGCACCCTCGGCCTCGAAGCCGACGGCAACACCCTGGTGGCCGACTACAGCACGGGTATGCGCAAGAAGGTGGCACTCGCCGCGGCACTGCTGCACGCGCCCAAGGTGCTGTTCCTCGACGAACCGTTCGAGAGCGTCGACCCGATCTCCGCTCGTGTCATCACCGAGGTGCTGGGTCACTACCGCGAGCGGGGCGGCACCGTCGTGTTCTCCAGCCATGTGATGGACACCGTGGAACGGCTGTGCGACCACGTCGCGATCATCAACGCGGGGTCCATCGCCCGCAGCGGCACGCTCGACGAGGTGCGTCAGGGCCAACGACTCGACGACGCGTTCGCCGATGCCGTGGGTGCCCCGCTGCACTCCACGGGCGAACTCGGGTGGCTGCAGGGATGAAGCGTCTGGCGTGGCTCGGTGTGCGCATGCGGTGGGCCATCACCCGCAACACCCTTCGTCGCCGAGGCACCGCTCTGTTCACGCTCACGCTGGTTGCGTGCACAATCGGCGCACTCGGAGGGTTCGCCACCCTCGCGTCGGCCGGGGTGGCCGACGCCGACATTCGTCGGGCCATCCTCTTGTTCACGTTCACCCTCGGCCTCATCGCCTGGATGTTCGGGCCCCTCCTCATGGGCGGCACCGACGAAACGGTCGACCCTGCGCCGCTCTCGCTGCTACCGCTGCGTCGGCGCGAACTGGCGGCCGTGATGGCCGGAGCCGCCGTGTCGTCGCCAGCCACCATCGCCGTCGCCGTCGCACTGTTGGGCGCGGTGGTCGCCGGTGTCGGAGGCGGGGTTGTCGGCGGGTTCATCGCCCTGCTCACCGCCGCAGCCCTGTTCTGCCTCGGCCTCGGTTCGTCGCGGTCGCTGGCGTCGGCGATGGGGCTCGCCAACCGCACCC
>DMQJ01000535.1:6977-7404 GCA_003455715.1 Acidimicrobiaceae bacterium
GGGCTCGCCAACCGCACCCGCCGCGGCCGCGACATCTCGGTCATCGTCGTCTCGCTCACGGGGGTGGCGCTGTGGGCAATCTCGCAGTCGGTCGCCCCGTTCATCCAGGCCGGTGGCGCCTCCCGCGACAGCACATTGCTGCGCACCCTCGCCCTCACCCCGCCGGGCTGGGCGGCGCGCGCCATCCTCCACTGCCGCGCCGGAACACCAGTCGCCGCACTGCCGTGGTTGGCAGCCGTTCTTGCACTCGCCGTGGCGATGCTGCTGGTGTGGGCCCGGCTGGGGGCACGCCTGCTGTTGCACACCAGCAGCGATCAGCGCGGCCGCCGCCGCTCCGACGCCCGCACGGTGTGGCCCCGCTCCACCGGTGCCCGCGGCGCGGCCATGGCCAAGGAGTGGCGCTACCAATGGCGGTCGCCCATGCGAC
>DMQJ01000038.1 GCA_003455715.1 Acidimicrobiaceae bacterium
TCCGAAGCGCCGGTCGAGCGAGCCCAGCAGGAGCGCTCCGGCGAAGCCCCCGACGCCCGCCAGGTAGATGCCCGCAAGCGCGGCAAGGTGGGGGCGAAAGCGCGCCGGCACGATCGACAGCACCGCCAGCGAGACCGCCGGCCCCATCACGGTCGACAACGCGGTGGACAGCGCGAACAGCAGCAGCATGGGCACGAGGAACGGACTCAACGCCGCCGGTACCACCACCAACACGCTGGCCGCCAGCACCCACGAGGCGGTGCGCACAAGTTGCGCCGGGTCGCGACGGAAGAGCCGCTCACCGAGTGGCGCGAACCATCGCAGCGCGGCAACGCCCGCCAACGACGTCGATGCGAAGAAGATCGCCCGGGCACTGGGGCCGAAGCGCCACCGCTCCTCGAGGAAGAAAAGAAGGAACGTCGTGTACGGCACCAGCAGCAGACCGAAGACGGCCTGCGCGGCGAGTGCTCGGCGGATCGTGCGGATCATCAGCAACCGCTTCACCACCTCGCCAAAGCGAAGCTCGGGTGCGGCGGGCTGCTGGTCGATGCGACCCGATGACGAATCGGAGGTTGCCGCTGCTCGTCGAGCCTGCTCGGTGTCCCACCTGCCCACGCCCGGGTCGCGCAGCTTCAACGCCACGCTGGCAGCACAGAGCGTGAGCCCTGCGATGGTGAGCATCGTGCCCCGCCAGGTGAGCGCCGCCCACGATGCAAGGGCCGCGACCACCATGGGGGCGATCACGTTGCCGACCGTGGCCGATGCCTGGTACGCGGCGAGGATCCGCATCCTGCCCTGGACCGGGTAGGTGTCCATGAGGAGCGGCTGATGCAGTGCGCGAACGGTGCCGGTGGCGAACCCGTCGACCACCAGCAGGATCGCAAGACCCCATGGGCCGATGACGAACACGGTGAACAGCGCGAGCAGCGCCCAGATGAACGCAGCTGCCACCGACAGAACGGCGCGGCGAGGCCGCGCTTGTACGAACGCGGCGATCGGGAGCGTGGCGACCGACACCGCCAGCAGCTTCGCCGAGAGGATGCCCGCCAGCGCCGATGCAGAGATGCCCAGACTGCGGGAGATCTCGGGGCCGAGTACCACTACGGCGAACCCGAAGACCTCGCTGGCGAGCACCAGGGCGCCAACGGCGACCAGCGGGTACCAGCCGACGCCCGACTCGCGCACCACCTCGCGGAGCGGTCGAACGTCGTCGTCGCCGGTGACGCCGAGTGCACGACGAACACGGTCGCGCGCCTCGGCGAGTTCGCTCACAAGCCCTCCCGCGGTGCAACGTCGAGCCGCAGCACGAATGCTGCCTCGTCGAGTCGCTGGCCGTCAGCGTCGATGCGGACGACGATGATTTCGTCGAGTTCGCTCTCGCGAGCCCCCACAACCGGAGGCACGATCTCCACGGTCGCCTCCGGGTCATCAGTGATGATGACACCGCGCAAGCGGAGGTATCGCTCGTCGGGGCAGTCGGGTTGGCGTTCGCAGACCTCATCACCGCGGGCGAACCATGTGAGGTCTTCACCGGGGGGCATCGGCACTCGGTTGACGATGACCGCGTAGCGGGTGTTCGCGGGGCGGTCGGTGTCGGTCCAACGGACACGGAATGGGGTTGCGACGTCGGCCCCGTCGGCGGGTTCGACGATGTCGATGGAGCGGTCCTGGCGTAGACGCAAGCCGGTGGTGGAGAACTGCGAGCAGCCCGCGGTCGACAGCGCGAGCGCGCTGGCGACCACGAGGGTGACGACTCGTCGGCCGAACCGCGCTGGCAGCCGAGGGCCCGGTGTCGTCACCGTCACCTGTCAGCCGAGCGGGGTGGGCTCGTCGGGCCGGTACACATTGCACGCACACGCCGGGTCGTAGTCGGCGATGCGGTAGACGGCGGTGCCGTACCGCTTCTCGGGCGCGAACTCCACCTGCTCGAGGGTCGATGACTGGTAGCTGTCGCCCAAACCTTCGATGGCGGCCACCAGTGTCTCACCGTCGACCACACCCGCTTCGCTCACGGCCGCCTCCAGCAGCCACAGCACATCGCACAGCCCTAGTGCTTGGCTGGTGGCGACGGCGCTGGTGAAGGCGGCACCACTCGGGTCGAGTGTGTCGAGGCACTCCTGCGCACGTGGCGGCTGAGCCGGTGCCCCATCGGTGGGCACATCGGTGCTCGGCGACCAGCCCACCAACGTGCCACCCTGCCCGAGGTTCTGCACCAGGGTCTGGCCGCCGCTGGTGGAGCCGAAGCCCAGTTGCGGGGTGTACGCCTGCGAGCTGGCAGCGTTGAGGAAGAAGAAGGGAAGGGCGCCGCCCGACTCGAACATGATCAACCGGTCGACCCCGGCGTCCTTCATCCGCAGCACCGCTGCCTGAGCTTCGGTCGACACGCGGCCGATGTCGTCCTGGCTTTCGATCGCGGCGATCGCTACTTCCGCTGCCGGGGTGATGCCCAGCTCCGCGAGCGCGGGCAACAGGGCCGACTCGGTGGCTCGGTCGAACGCGTCGCTCTGCAGCCGCAACACCCCCACGGTGGTGCCCTCCGCAAAGAAGCCGGACGTGTCGAGGCCGGCCACCAACGACCGTGCCGCCGCGTCGAGCGAGATGCCATTCACGTTCACCAGAAGGGGGTTGTCGGCGTAGTCGGCATCGTCGAAGAAGGCGGTGGTGCCGCCGGCGACGATGGTGGGAATACCGGCGTCGTCGAGACACGCCAACTGCTCGGGGCCGGGCTCACCCAACGCCAGCACCGCATACACCTCGTTGTCTTCGGTGAACGTCGCGCAGTAGGCGCGAGCGATCTCCTGTGGGTCGGCGCCGGCCGTGGCGTCGATCTCGAACAACACGGGTTCCACGGTGAGGCCACCGAGACCACCGCGCGCGTTGAGGTCGTCGATGAGGATCTCAACGGCGCGGTCTTGCTCGATGGTGGTGACCCCCGAGCCTCCCGCCTGCTCGGTGGCCTGCTGCTGGTTGACGAGTACCACCACGCCGACGCGCACCACGTTGCCGTCGACACCACGGGGTGGCTCGGCCGGCGCTTCGGTGGTGGGGGGTTCGGTGTCGGACGGGTCGGTGACAGTGGGGTCGGTGACAGGCGTCGAGCCCGGCGCTTCGGTGGTGGGCGGGGCGACGGTGGTGTCGGCCGACTGCTCCGTCGAGCCACACGCGGCCAGGATCAGAAGGGCGGCTAGACCGGGGACGACAACCGAACGGCGCACGATGACCTCCGAGAGCGGGTACGAATGGGCGGGCGGTCGGCGGAAGACGTGTGCTGCCGACTCGACTTCCATACTCGGCGACGCCGGGGTGGCCTGACGACCAAACAGAACGGCATCTCGTTGGGCGCCACGACAACACCGGTGCCATCCAGGGGCGCCGCTGCCGGCGTGGCCGCTGACGGTCGGGTCATCCGATGACCCACATGACGGCGATGGGGAGAGCGATGAGGGCCACGATGATGGTGCGCACGTCGGTGTTCCAGCGGCTGTTCGGTACCCCTCCAAGGGCCTTGCTCCAGACGTTGGTGCCACCGTGGACCAGGATGGCCGGCCACACGCTGCCGGTGCGCAGAACAACCTCTGTGCAGAGCACGCTGAGGCCGATGCAGACACCCAGAAAGATCGACTGCTGTCCGATCCACGTTCGGGTGAGGCCCTTCCGCCGAATGGTCGCCACCTCTCTCGGCAGATGCCACGCCCACCACAGCACCGCGAGCGTCAGGGTGGCCGGACCCCGGTCGAGTTCCACCAGCAACAGCGGCAGAAGGAAGGCGCGCCAGCCCAGTTCCTCAAGCGTGCCGCCCTCGTCGAGGACGGCTCCGACAGCGAGCCGACCGGCCACGTCAGCGCGTGATCGACCACGCAACACGGCGGTTGTCGGTGCGGCACCCGAGGCGATCGCCGCTCGGTTGAGCCGCAGATACCACCAGCACACGGCCGCGTGCACCACACCGATGACGGCGTAGGTGATGAACGCCTGCGTTCCGTCGACGCTTCGCCACAGGGCGAGTGACCCCACCAGGTCACCGACCGACAGCGGTGCTCCTGCCGCGGCCACCACGACCGCTGCGACCGTTGGCGCCGATGCGAACACAACGATGATGAGCACCCACGGATGTGTTCGAGCGGTGGCGACGATTGGGCCGAGCCCCATGAAGGTGCGCCGTTCTTCGACGAGTTCGAACAACCGACCGAACGCCTGGGGCACCGCCCGCCTTCCGTTGCCTCGGGAACCGAAGAAGGTGGCGGCCGAGGCGATGCCGACGGCGAGGGCCAGGTACAGGCCTGCTGCGGTCCACGCGCCCATTGCCATCATCGGGCGAACCCCTCAAGCGCCGACACCACTGCTCTGCCGAGCAACGGGTCGTTCCATCGATGGCCGGCAGCCGGTACGACCTCGAGCGGCACGGGCCAGTGCTGAGCGAGTTCCCACGCGCCGAGCGGCGGTGTGCACATGTCGAAGCGCCCGGCGATGATGCGCCCACGGATGC
This sequence comes from Acidimicrobiaceae bacterium, assembly GCA_003455715.1. Lineage (GTDB taxonomy): Bacteria > Actinomycetota > Acidimicrobiia > Acidimicrobiales > Ilumatobacteraceae > UBA668. Next base: position 4,487 of record DMQJ01000038.1, read on the forward strand.
CGCTGAGCGCTGACGCCTGCGCCAACAACTGGTTCTCCTCGAGGAAGTACTGGTGACGGTCGTAGTGGGCGAAGAGGGTCATCGACGACCTCCATCGTGCGCGGCTGTCGGCCGATTCTCCGGGCTCGGCCTCGTCGGGCCACACGTCGAGCGTGAGGGCCTCGCACGAGCCCAGCACGACGGACGCGTCGGTCGCGACCTCGGTGTCGCCTTCGAGTATGCGGCCGAGCATGGCCTCGCGAACGTCGGCGCGTTCCGCCTCGGTGACATGCCGCCGCAGCGCGTCCCACGCCTCGGGGTAGACGAAGCGCATGCCCTCCCACCACCACCACCGGTCGATCTCGCGCGCCAGGTACACGCCGGTGACGACCAGCGCCTCCACCCGTTCCGGGTGGGTTTCGGCGTAGGCGAGTGCGAGGGTGCTCCCCCACGAGCCTCCGAGCACGACCCACCGTTCGATTCCGAGATGCTCTCGAACTGCCTCGCAGTCGGCGACGAGGTGTTGCGTGGTGTTGGCCACACACGACGCCAATGGCGTGGACCGCCCGCACCCGCGCTGTTCGAAGAACACGCCGCGATGGCGAGTGGGGTGCAGCAGCCGTCGATACGAGGGTTTGATCGCGCCCCCGGGGCCACCGTGCAGCACCAGTACGGCGGTGGCGTCGGATGGGCCGATCTCCTCGACGTGAAGTTCGTGGCCGTCGCCCACCGAGAGCCGGTGAGTGACGCGCGGCGCCACCCACGGATGGAACGGGCTGTCGAGTCGGCTGATCATCAGGCCGGACCACCGTCGTGTCGAGCATCGCGATGCGAGGCCCGCGCGGCAGCGTCGTAGCCATCTCGGGCAGCGGTCTCCACGAGCGGTGCGGTGGACCCCAGGAGGTGCTGGGTGACCACCTCGGCGTTCCACCGCCATCCGTCGACGCAGCGTTCCGCAAATCGAGGGGCGAGCGCGGCGAGTTCGTCGAGCGCGCCGAGGAGGTGGCGTGCCACCACCGGCTCCATCACGTTCAGCTCCAGCTCGCCTCCCGCCGCCGCGAGTTCCACCGCGGTTGCTGCGGCCCGCACGTCGTAGGCCACTTGTATCGCCAGTTCCGGAATGACCGGGTTGACCTTTCCGGGCATGATCGACGAGCCAACCATCACCGCCGGAATCTGCAGTTCGCCGATGCCCCCCACCGGCCCCGAGGCCAGGAATCGCACGTCGGCCGCGAGCTTTCCGACCACGAGTGCCACCTGCACCGCGGCTGCGGCCACGCCGTGATACTCGTCGAGGTGGGCGAGCGCATCGAACCGGTTGGCCGACTCGACGAGCGGATGGCCGCTGATCGCCGCCAACTCGGCGACGGCTCTGGGCGCATAGCCGCTGGGGGCACCAATGCCGGTGCCGATAGCGGTGGCCCCGAGGGGAACGTGCAGCAGTCGATCGAGTGCGGCGTGGAGGACCGACGCGGTTCGGGCGACAGCATGCGCCTGCGCGAGGTGGGTGTCGCGCACCGAGAGCGGGACCGCGTCTTGCAGACACGTTCGGCCCAGCCGCTCGAGGTCGCTCTGGCGTTGTGCCGCATTGCGCAGCGCATCAGCCAGCACCGTGAGCCCAGCGACGGTGCGAGCGCCCGCCATCCGCACCGCCAGGGAGAGCGCAGTGGGATACACGTCGTTGGTTGACTGCGATCGGTTGACGTGGTCGATCGGATGGAGAGGCCGGTGGCTACCGAGGGGCTCACCGACGCGACGGCTTGCCAGGTTGGCGATC